>JAFDYC010000009.1 GCA_018267625.1 Bacteroidota bacterium | reverse complement strand
TGTAGTTGTCACCCGACTGGGAGTATTTATTCGAAATACTGAGGTTGCCGGTGATGCTATTGTCCCAGAAATGGCCGGTTGCGTAGTAACCGGTAATACTGGTATTGGAACTCAAGGTATCAGACCGCAGGGTGACATTCGAAGGAGAGTCAATACTGACGGTACCGCCTAAGGTATTGTTCGCTAATCGTTGCATGTTGAATTCCCCATGGCTGGTGACGGTTATGTTCACCGTCCCCCCAATGGGCACTTTAGAAGAATAACCTGAATTCAGGTAATCACTGCCGGCACTACTAGTGAGGCTGAAGTTGCCGCCGATACTTGCAGAGGAATTAAAAATGCTGAGATTACCGCTACCCGTATGGGAGATAGTCAGATTACTACCAAACTGTGTAGGACGATCATTTGACGAGTTTAAGGTCTTGCTACCCGACAGATAAAAGGTAGTGTTCCCGCCAATTACATCGGCATTACTACTCGGACTGTTATGCCCCTCACTCATATCGTAATTGTTCGATGCCTGTGTGAGACTCAAGGTGCCGGTGATGTTGTTCCCATCAATAAAATTATCACCGGATTGGCTACTCGTATTACTAATGACCGCATTGCCTGTTATTTTGTTGTCAAAGAAATAACCTGCTCCCGTATAGTTGGCAAAGGATACATTGCTTTTTAGTGTGTCACTTATGAAATACACCGAAGAGGGACTGGTCACACTCACCGAACCGCCCAAGGTATTGTTTTTGACACGCTGCATGTTAAAGTCTTGCCCGTTTGCAACGGTAATAGTGACGGTTCCCGTGACAGGAACCACGGTGGCAGCGCCTGAATTAATGTTATTGTACCCTGATCCAGAAGGACTGTTCAGAGAGAAATTCCCGCCAACACTCCCGCCGCTATTAAAGGCAATCACACCTCCGGATCCCGAATGGCTGATGCTTAAGTCAGCATCAAATTGAGTAGGGCGGGAATAGGAGGTAAAGAAATTCTTAGCTCCCGTGCAACTGAAACTGGCATTGCCGGTAATGTGGTTGTTGTGGGAAGTTGGACTGCCATAGCCCTCATCCATCTCGTAATTGTTGGATGCTCCAGTGAGGCTCAGCGTGCCCGTGATACTATTCCCATCAATAAAATTATCACCGCTTTGTCCGCTGGCATTACTAATGACGGTGTTGCCGGTGATGCTGTTGTCGAAGATGTGTGCAGTTCCTGTATAACCCGTGATAGACACATTGCACTTAAGGGTGTCAGTTCTGAATTCCACCGAGGCTGGCCCGGTTACACTCAGGCTGCCCCCTGAAGTGTTGTTTTTAATGCTGCGCATATCAAAGTTTTGTCCATTGGCTACCGTCACATTTACGGTGCCGGCTACCGACACTACGGAAACAGCACCTGAATTGATTGCATTGCTTCCCGAGCCGGATAGACTACTTAGGCTGAAATCACCTCCTACACTACCGCCAGAATTAAAGGCAATCACACCTCCGGATCCCGAATGGCTGATGCTTAAGTCGGCATCAAATTGTGTAGCGCGGGAATAGGAGGTAAATAAATTCTTAGTCCCCGTGCAACTGAAGCTGGCGTCGCCTGTGATGTGGTTTTTCGTCGAAGTGGGACTGCCATAGCCCTCATCCATCTCGTTATTGTTGGATGCTCCAGTGAGGCTCAGCGTCCCGGTAATGGTGTTCCCGTCAATGTAATTATCACCGCCTTGTCCGCTGGTATTACTGATAACAGTATTTCCGGTGATGCTGTTGTCGTAGATGTGTGCAGTTCCTGTGTACCCTGTGATGGAGAGTGTCGTCGTTAGGGTTGAGGATTCCATATCTACGTTTCCTGCACCCGAGGAGTTAAAACTGCCGCCACCACTTACTGTGGCGCTCAGGATGGAAAGATTCCCCGTCATGGTAAAGGTCTTTCCATTCAGGTTCATGGAGCTGCCATTCTGCATGGTCAAGGCTGCAATCGTGACATTGGCACCCAGCTTCGGGTAGTTGGTCAGGGAGCCGGGAATGGTGACATTGGAAGAGCTGGTCGGTACCGAATTGGTACTCCAGTTGGAAGCAGTGCCCCAATCGTCATCGGTGCTACCGTCCCAGGTTTGAGCTTGTAAGGCACCAGCCAACAGCATGGTGCCAATCGTGAGATAAATAGTTTTCATAGAGTTGGGTTATCATGATGGAAAAAGAATTAAAAAGAATAGACGGATTAGGCAGGCTGTTTGCCAGAATACACTTTGATGACACCATCAGAGTAGGGAAATGCTTATTCCGGTGGGCTTCTTAGGCTTATTAGGTTATTCATTGAAAATTATTGACATTGTAAAATTATGCACCCTCTAAATTGCTTGCATATGATTTTGGGTCGTTCCTAAAGTAATTTTTTAGTTAGTTACAGTAAATAAAATTTTGCTAAGTTCTAACTAAAATTCGTTTGCTAATATTTTAGTTATCCAGATAGTTGTTGATGCTGTGATGCAGGACATAAGCATGGTGGCTATTTTATTTCGGTTGTACTGTTGGCTCTTTTTATATTAAAACTAATTTATACAGTTCAATAAATATTTAGTAGCTATTCCATTGACTGGTGTTAAGAAGTCACTGAATTGTTTATGCTAGTTATTTACACTTTGAAGGTGGATTTTATTAGGCTGTCGTTTGCTTCTGTTTGCTTTACTGCATACTTATTTATGGATGATACTTTTATCTTTACGTGCTATTGCATTGTAGGAAGATGCTTGGTTGGTAATAAAGACAGTTCCTTGTTCCAAGCTGCCTTCTAGGGCTTTCAGTGCCTCTTTGCTGCATATTTTCTTTGCCGATACTACTTTAGCCAACCCACCTTTACTACGGCTTACTGTGGTAACAATACTTTCTTTTTTAGCATGATGCTTGGGCCTGTCTGTACCGCGTTTTCGAGGCTTACGTTCCAAATTTCGCTGTCCTTTAAGGCTTTCTGCCATTTGAAAATCATCACACTCCACCACGCCTCTAAGTTGAGTCGGCAGTGTGCTTTGTAGTGACGATAGTATTTTGTGTCTCCAGTCAAATAAGGTCTGGATGGATATACCCAGTCCCTTGGCTGCCCGCTTGATAGAGTAGCCCTGCTCTATCAAGCTCAGGTAGCACTGCCATTTGTCTTTTCGCTGGATACGAAACAATGCGGAACCGTGACTACCCCTATAATGCTTCCTACATTCTTTACAACTAAACTTCTCAACGCCATTTTGAAGCCCTCGTTTTATTGTATTCGAAGACTGGCAAAAGGGACAAGGCATAGCTTTGATCCAGTTGGCCATGACTTCGGCAGCCAAATCAGCTATTAGACCTTCCCGTCTTTCCCATGATGCCTCAATAGCATTAAGTGCAAGTCGTTTTTCGCTAACGCTCAACTGCTCAAAGGCTGAAAGTATCTCATGGCGTGTCATAAGACAAAGGCATGTAATTTAAAACTCAGCTCAAAAGTTCTGTTGCGACATAATTGGAGGAGAGGTACTATTGGCATTGAAGGGAATAAATTGTTGTGATAAATATATTTTAATAATAGGTTGTTTTTAGCTGTTTTTTTTGATGCTGTAAAGTTTGTTGCTTGAAATGCGGCAAACAATAGTTAATTTGTATCAGTGAATATGTATCGCCAACTTGCATTTCTGTTTTTGATTGTCATTTTTCCCCTAATAGCCACAAGAGGGCAAGAAATTAAGCATGCCTATAAGCGCTGCCCGTTTACGACACTGAATTATAAACAAGGGCTTTTGCATAATACTACCGAAGATGCCATCACCGATGGCTTTGGTTATACATGGTTTGCTACAAGAACAGGTTTGCAGCGCTACAATGGTTATGTTTTTGAAACCATCAATCCGATTATTGGCGGTGAAGTCCAAAACATCAACAGTCCGGTACATTTTTTTTCTGTAAAAGATGGCTCTATATGGATAAGCTACAGGCAAGGCGTTTTGAGATATGAACAACTAACCAATTCCTTTAAAGCAATAATTAAATCTGATTGTTCTGATAGTGAAAACTTTTCTGTAATACCGTTTGCAGAAATTGAGGAAGGCGTTTTATGTATGCAAAAAGGGAAGGGAGTTTTGCTTTATTCAAAAGAAGGGAAATTGCTGAGATCGTTTACCGATGAACTAAATACCACTATTGATAAAATTCTATCAAATCCCGAAATAGTACCCAACACTTTTTTTGCTGCCAACTCCCATTCACTTTATCTTAATGCAGGAGGTGGAAAGGTGCAACAATATAATTTCAAAACAGGCAAATTAAATTCTTTTTATGTAGCTGAAACGATCACCAATATTGCCTGTACGGAGAATTACATTCTGTTAGTTTCACCCCTTATAATAAAATTGATAGATGGAACTTCAAAAAAGATTTTAAAAGTAATTAAAAACAAATCACTTGTAAGCGAAAGAATTGTAGCCTCCTCTATATTTTGTTCGGATAATGGCAAAGTATTAGTAGGGTTAAATAGCCGTTTGTTTGAATTCGACTCTTCTTTTAACTACATATGTGAATATGTTACCCTTAACGGTAACCCATATCTTAACCAAGGCTATATTAGAAGAATTTACGAAGGAAAATTTCAGCGGATTTGGTTACTAACTAATGATGACATTAAGCGCATTCAAAATGTGAAAGTACCTTTTGAACACTTTTTCTACAAAGGGCAAAAAAACAATTTCGTGCGCTCGCTCTATTTTGACGAAGAGAAGCATCTACTTTTTGCCGGCTGCTATAATGGAGGTATTCAACTGTACGATACACTTGGCAATGCGTTATGGAAAGAGCCCATAGTTTCGGAGCAGATTAAGGATATAAATGCAATAGAGAAGGTAGGCGAAAACAATTATTTTATCAGCACCATCAAACGGGGTTGGTATATTTTGGATTTGCCTGAAAAAAAGATTACTCCCATCTTAGAAAAAGATTTAAACGATAGTAAATTAAACTCTTTCAAAATTAATTTTGCAAACAACACACAACGAATCAATGATAGCACCATTTTAATTGCAAATGATATTGATGTGCTAAGGTGCATTTTTAAAAATGGAAAATTGACCAAATACAAATCAGTAATTCCCTTTAAAAACGAAGCAAACAATATTACTTGCTTTACATTTGGCTCTAGCGGAAATATTTGGGTGGCAACCACATCAGGAACATTATTTAGAATAGACAATAAGGGTAATTATTTTAAACGCAACATTCCTGAAAACTATGCTGTGCGCTCATTGGCAGAAGATGCGCAGCAAAACATTTGGGTAGGTACAGATAGAGGATTATATATCTTTGACCAACAGGGTAGCTTGCTAAAAACGTTAACAGTACAAAGCGGCTTACTTAATGATTGCATTTATGCCATACTTCCTGTTAAAAACGAACCGGCAGTCTTTGTGAGCAGCAATCTTGGAATTTCTCATGTTAGTTTTGATGGCGAAATAGTTAATTACACAAAGGAAACGGGATTGCAAGAAAACGAATTTAATACTCAGGCAGCTATTGAAACAGCAAATGGCAAATATTATTTCGGAGGAGTTAATGGTATCTCTACTTTTTATCCTTCATCTCTTGCTTCTATAAAAGATACGCCTATTTTAAATATTCTTCACTTTTTTGTTAATGATACCCTTTTCAATATTTTTAACGATAAAATAATACTTACATATAATCAAAATAGAATCCAAATGGATTTTGCGGCACTTGGTTTGTTAAACACAAATGAATATGTATATCATTATCGTTTAAATGGATTAGAAGCTAAATGGCAAATCACCAATTTCCCCAAAGGGATAAAATATGTGTTACAGCCCGGGGAATATACTTTTGAGATAAATTGTCGCTCTATATTTTCTTCATCGATTGCCGTTAGAAAAAATTTTCTAATAGAGATAAAATCTCCATGGTGGCAAACAATTTGGTTACGTATTATTTCAATTTTCTTTTTTATGGCAATAGTGGCGTGGGTGGCATATTTCTTAAGCAGAAGAAAATACCTAAAACGCATTCAATACTTACACGTACAACAAGAAATACAGCAAGAGAGAGCGCGTATTAGTCGCGATTTACACGATAATTTAGGCGCCTACGCTGCTGCTATTTCTTCCAATATTATTGCTATTCAGAAAAATAATAGCATAATTAATTCAAATATTATGCTTCAATTAAAAAATAATTCGCAATCTATTATAAGCCAACTTAACGATACTATTTGGACATTAAATAAGGAAAATATTTTACTTACTGCTATCAGCGACCGCTATAAAGATTTCTTACAAAAGATTCGTTCGAATTATTCCGAAGTATCCATCAACATAAGAGAAAATATTACAAACAATCATAGCCTCTCCCCGCAACAAGCATTGCATTTATTTAGGATTTTAAAAGAAGTAGCAAATAATGCTTTGCGCCATAGTAATTGTTCTATAATAGACGTTTACTTTGTAAGCATAAGCAATTCATGGCAAGTAACAATTGCCGATAATGGAAAAGGTATTGCTAAAAACAATCTTACGGAGGGTAATGGTATATGTAATTTGAAACGGAGAGCCGATGAAGCAGGATGGAATATTAGATGGCAATCAATAAGTACTGGTGGCACTCAAGTAGTTCTTAGTAGTTTAAAAAGCCACACAACGCCTAATACAAATTAACTATTTCATACAAAAAATTTTTTACTGAATCTTTGATTATGTTTTCAAATACTAATATTCGTATAGCTCTTGTGGAGGATAATCCGGTAAACAGAAATACCTTTCAACAAAATGTGATGCAGTATGAAGAATTGAAAATCGTTTTTATTGCTAATAATGGCGAAGAATGTTTGGAAGAACTTAGAAGATTACCTCCCAACCTTTTTCCTCAAATTATTTTTATGGATATTGAAATGCCAAAATTAAATGGAATTCAAGCCATTTCAGTAGCCAAGTCATTGTACCCTCAAATTCATTTTGTGGTACTTACTGTTTTTGATGATGATGAAAAAATATTTGAAGCCATTAAAGTTGGTGCATCAGGGTATTTATTAAAACACGAAACTGCTGTCTTTTTAAAAGATGCTATTATAAACATTATTGAATATGGTGGTGCGCCAATGAGTCCCGCTATTGCCCGGAAAACTCTTGAAATTTTAAGTAAATCAACGTTTTCTGATGGTAAGCAAAGCTCCTCGCAACTTCCTGAAATATTAAGCGATAGAGAGAAAGAGATTTTATACCATACCGTAAATGGATTAGACTCAAAGAGCATGGCCCAGTTATTAAATATCAGTACCAGCACCGCGCACAATCATATTGCTAATATTTACAAGAAGCTGCATGTTCGGTCAAAAGCACAAGTTATTAGCCTGGCTCATCATAAAAAGTGGTTTCAATAACATATACTACATATAATTAGCATATTGTTTAATTTTATAGAATGTCATATAATCAAATATAATGTTTTGTTTATTTCAATACAAGACAGGAAGTTTCGCAAGACATAAATTAAGACCGTGCTCATTCCACCGATTATACAAAATTTGATTTTTGGAGTTAAAATTATCACTTGTACATTATTCTCTTGAGTATATCTTGAGTTCTGAAGGGGTTTTGAGTGTAAGCGTCCCGGAAGTTCGCCAAATTGAAAGTAGAGTGCTCACTCTAATTTTAAACCA
>JAFDYC010000099.1 GCA_018267625.1 Bacteroidota bacterium | reverse complement strand
TGCGCATCACGGCAGATGGGGAGGCCTTCAGCCGGAGGGTGGTGGTAGAGTAGGCGATTTACTCACTGCAAGAAGGAAAGAAGGCTACTTCGTTCGGAGGCGGCCTTTCATTTTTCCGGGTATAATACTGAGACAAAATTAGGATAGGCTGGAAGGGCTGTTTATTAGCCTATCCAACCTTCAGCTCCATCATCGTCATTCAAGTTCCGCTTGTTTGGGTTTTACGACAGCTTGCCACAAAGTGTTTACGCGGGATTGAGGGAGATGTAGGTGGCGAAGTAATAGAGTGCCCAGGCGAAGAAGCCGATGAGTAAGATCCACATCCAGCTTGGGATGCTTTTTGGAGTCTCACTACCAGTGATCATGAACTTTTTTTGGTTGCCTTTGCTGTAGGCGTTTATCATCAGAGGGATGATGCCATCTACTATGGCATGTTCGTGTAGTCCGTCAATAGAAATGGCAGGGCCGTTTTTAACTTCAAAAGGCACGATTCGCAGGCCCTCTTTGCCATGTGGGTCTTTGCTGACGATGCGTAGGGTGTGTTTACCATCAGGCAGCTTGCGGGTGTCAAGTTCAAAATTGACGGGTGCTTCGAACTCAGCTAAGGGCTGGGTCTCATAGTCGATGAACAAGAGGACGGTGCTGTTTTCTTTCATGGGAATATGTTTTGCCGGGCCCAATGCCGGTGGTGGCGTTTCGTGATTTATGATTCGTGATCAAGCACCCAGCGTTTGATGTGCAGGTTAGATTGTTCGCCCGGCCGTATCAGCCATTTGACAGAAAAGAAAAGGGTGGCAATGACAATGATTACGGCAACCCAAACGATGACGTAATCCCAGTTGCTTTGTGGGCCGGCACCGTGGGTGATACCTCTAAGTATTTTGGGTTGTTGTTTTTCGCAGGCCGGGCAGGCAAGAGCGCTCAGATGGGCACCTAGTGCGGCCAGGAGAAAGAGCGTGTGCAGGAGGTATTTTTTCATGCTGCAATCATTTTTGAGAGGCTACGGGTTGGGTCTTGGCAAAGTCAATCAGTTTCTGCACTTCAGCCACCGTCAGTTTGCGGGCATTGTTGCCCCAACTAGAGCGTTCGTGGTTCATAATGGCCGTGATTTCATCGGCTTTTAGATTGTTCATGGTGCCGACATTGGGCATGGGGCCGTAGCCCTGGCTTTCGAGGCCGGTGTAGCCATTCATGATGATGTTGACATACAATTCTGGATTGTCGTCGAGCACCACTTTGCTGCCTTTAAGCGGAGGAAAGGCACCGGGTAATCCCTCACCATTGGGCTGGTGGCAGCTTTGGCAATTGGCAGTGTATAGGGCGGCACCATCCAAGGCTGGCTCACCTGGAGCAGCGCCATTTCCGGCGGCTAATTTTTCGGTGCGTTTGTATAGAAATTCAGGGGGAACGGTGCCATCGGGTAGGGGAACTTGCTTCAGGCTTTGCAGGTAAGCTACCAGTTCAAGTGCCTTTTTCGAAGCCACCACCTTTCCCGTTATTCCTTTCATGAATTCCTTCGGCACATTCACGACCACATCATTCTTGCCTGGGTTTTCTTTGATTTCGAAAAGCCAGGGATAGGCAGGCATGATAGACTCTTTGACAACGCTGCGTGGGTTGAATAAGTGCACCAGATTCCAATCTTTATTGCCCTGACGGTTGCCTACATCGGTGAGGTCCGGGCCGGTGCGTTCGGTGCCCATGAGAGTAGCCGTGTTGCGCCAGATGTCGGTACGGTGAATCAGGGCATAGTCGGCAGCAATGCTGGGCCTTTTACCCCACATTTTGTCCATATCTACGTTGCGGACCTGCTGCGTGTGGCAGGCAACACAACCATTGGCCATGAAGATCATTTTTCCGGCACGGGCTTCTGCGCTGAGTGGTACTGCACCGGGCAAGGGCCGGTTGATTTTGTCGTTTTTAAGGGCCGGGATGATAGCTACTAAGATGGTGAGGCCAATAAACATGGCGGCTGCCGTCGTGAATAGCTTTTTATGGTCGTTGAAAAATTCCATGAATTGCGATTGAAGATTTTTTAGCCAGGCTTAGTTTTCCTTGTTTATTTCTGTTTCCTGTGCCAGGGCCACAATAGCCATCTGCCGCACATTGACTTCTTTATGCGGGGTGTACATCTTGTACATGTTGTAGGCGAAGATTACGTGTGAGATCCACATGAGGCTGCCGCCAATTGCGCGCCATAGCCAGTGTTGGGCCATGTAACTGACCGTATCAATAAAGGGCTTGGCTTCCATCCACATCATACCCCGGATGGTGCTGCCATACATCAGAGGCACTGTGTAAAACATGAGGCCAATAAGCGCCAGCCAGAAGTGAGCGCCCACCAGAGCTTGCTTGGGTTCCTGACCTGTCAGCCTCGGGACGATGGCATAGGCACCCGCCCACATGAAGAAGGTGATGATGCCATACATGGTGAGGTGTGAGTGAGCAACAGTAAAGTCGGTGAAATGCCAGTAGAGGTTGGTGGTTCGGAATGCTTCGGCTGTGCCTTGCAATGAGCCAGTGAAATAGAAAATAGTACCTACGAGGAAGAAGGGCAGGGTATAGCTGGTGCCGAGTTTATACCAGCCACCTTTGAAGGTCATCAGGAAGTTGGTGGTGCCGGCGATGACTGGGATAGCCATACCCATACTGCCTACGATGGCTACCGTTTGGAGCCACCAGGGGATAGGGCTGAAAACGAAGTGGTGGGAGCCGATGAGGGTGTAAAACAGTATCTGCGCCCAGAAAGCGAGGATGCCGAGGCTGTAGGAATAGATGGGCTTATTGAGCTGCTGCGGCAGGTAATAATAAACCAGTCCCAGTGTGAAAAGCATAAACCACATGCCAACGCCCTGGTGCATATAATAACCTTGTGCGATTGTCTCGCCGAGGCCGTTTTGCCAAAAAGGCAAGTAGGCCACTAAAGCAATTACGATGGTGAAAATGATGGAGGAAACGATGTACCAGTTGGATACATAAATCTCCTTGGTAGTGCGGCGGGCAATCGTCTTGAGGTAATTGATGAGGGTCAGTACGAGGCCGGTAGCAAACAGTGCCATGATGGGCCAGATGTATTCACGGTATTCACCGCCACCATTGTTGATTCCGGCCATCAGACTCAGGCTTCCCAGAATCACGGCGGCATTGATCAGCCCGAGTGTCCACCAGGCCATCTTATAACTTGCCAGCTTCACATTGCTGACTATGGGCACGGCATAGTTGGCCAGCCCAATCATAGCCAGCGATGCCCATCCCCAAAAAACAGCATTAGTATGCACCGGACGCAGGCGACCAAAGCTGAGCCAGCTCACGTGGTCGGCATCCGGTGCAACGAATTTGATGCCCAGATATTCACCAATGGTGGTGCCAAACAAGAGCCAGAAGGTTGCACAACCCAAATACCAGAGCACTAATTTGGATAACTGCGGATCCACCTTCGGGCGCTTGTCGGCCCGCTTCTTCATCGTAACGAAAGGCAAGCCGGCCGGTTGGCCATTTTGGATTAAACCTTTGCTGTCTTTGACTTGTTCTGTTCCAGATAATTCCTGATTACTCAGCTTGAAATCCAGCTCTTCTTTTCTTTTGGCAAGTATTTGAGCCGCTTCGTCTTCAGGAAGTCCCTTTAGGTATTTTGCCAGTGCCCCGGCTTCAGCCATGTGGCGCTTGTCGCGGTATTGAGCCTTCAAGCGATTCAGCCGAAGAATCATTATCAGCAGGCCGCCCAATACAGGTATCAGCAACAGGAAAATGGTTATGATAATACCGGCTTCACCCAACAAGGATGAAGGCTGTGTGGTACTTTGAGCCAGGGCCGGAACACTCAGCAGGCTCAGTACAATAAGCATCAGTGCCGAAGCAGATTTGCCGGGGAATGAGCCTTGTGAACCGGAACTTTTCTTCCCTTTCTTCAGAAGGTCCAGCAAGGAGTCCAGCTCCTGGCTAGTCATTTCGTGCATCTGCTCGCGAAGCACCTCTTTTGGGGCGATGGGGTCCTCATGCTGGTGGCGCAGACCGGCTGATTTAGATAATAAAGCCAATGCAGCCACCAGGATACCACCAAAGAGCAGCACGTAAAAAAGGATGCTGCCAATCAGCTCCATATTGTGGGCAATGGTTGGGTGGGCAGAGAGTGAGCAGGGGATGAAATTCAAGGCTACGGGCAGCAGCAAGAGACCGATTTTTTGTCGCCAGTTTTTCATAAAGTATATTGGTATCTTTTTATCGTCTTTCTTTTGAAATGAATTAGTTCCTTTTCAGGTATGCGAGTTGGTTTTCCAATTGGAAGTTGAACTGACCCAGCTTTGCATCCATCAACAGCGTTTGGAGGTCGTCCCTTATTTGCTTGAATTGGAAATGAATGGGGCAGGGCTTCTGGTCAGAACAGTTACTTAAGCCTAAGCCGCAGCCGGAGAAGATTTTATCGCCGTCAATTGCTGCAACAATGTCCGCAAGTGATTGATTCAGGCCTTGTTCGTCTAAGAAAAAGCCTCCATTGGGGCCTTTAGCGGACTGGACCAGCTTTTTCTTACCCAGATTCTGTAAGATCTTGGCTATGAAAGGTTCCGGAGCTTCTACGTTCGTTGCTATTTCCCGGATGCCTGCTTTCTTTCCCTTGCTCGATTGTTGGGCTACAAATAGCATAGCCCTGATTCCGTATTCACAAGTTTTTGAAAGCATATATGAATTTGCGCTGCAAAGCTATTGTCGTGATTTTGTAAAAGAGTTTTGAGTCTTCCATTTAGGCATAGAGTATCTCTATGGGGCATGTGGCTGGTTTGAATATTTTGATTCAGCCTGTTCCTATTTTGATTTTTGCTCTCTAATGCTCAGCGCCCGTTTCCGATGCGACCTGATTTGCCTTCTCTGAAAGAGGGTAGCAACAAAGGCCTTGAGGAAAAGCTTGAAAGCAGCAGAAGCCTGTAACGTTCGATCCTGAAAACAAGTTCAGGAAAGCTACACAGGGTGCTCAAGTTGGAGCAATACAATACCGGATGCCGAACACCCTCCGGCGCAGTTTCGTTGAAAAATGCTAAAGAATCAGGCCGCAACAGTAGATGCCGCTATGCTTTGCGCCCATTCATATAAGGAGCCGAACTGCTCGTCCACCAAATCATTGGGCAAGGCTAAGGGCTCGTGTTTTGTGGTGACAAACACGGTGTGCATTCCTAATCTTTTCCCGAATTCCATGTCGGAAATACTATTCCCCACCATGATGCTTTTGTGGAAATCTATCTGGGGGAAATCCTGTTTGGCTTGCAGTGCCATGCCTTGGTTGGGTTTGCGGTTGTGGTCGTCATCGTTCAAAGAAGTAGCCACATACACCTTGTCAATCCGTCCACCGGTGGCGGCAATTTTTTCACGCATCAGCTTGTGGATTTCATGCAGGCCATCTAGGCTCATTAAGCCTCTGCCCACTCCACGCTGGTTTGTTACGATAATAATCTTGCCAAATATTTCGGAAAGGGCGGCAATGGCTTCGGGCGATTTCGGGCAAAACTCAAACTCGGCAGGAGTAGTGACGTAGCTGCCTATAATCTCTTTGTTGACCACGCCATCGCGGTCGAGGAACAGCGTCCAGGTCTTGTCTGGAGTGGCTTGCCCGGCTGTTGAAAAAATGTCCTGGCTCATGGTCTGTTTCCTGGGTTTTAGAATAATTGCTCCTCGCAGAGTTGGCAGATTATATGTCCGATGGTGATGTGACTTTCTTGAATGCGTGGGGTGTCTTTGCTGGGTACGTTAATTAGGATGTCGGCAAGCTCTTTCATTTTTCCTCCTGTTTCTCCACTGAAAGCTATGTTGATCATCTTCAACTCGTGTGCCATTTCCATGGCCTGTAAAATGTTTTGAGAATTCCCTGACGTACTCAGGCTCACCAGCACATCGCCGGCCTGTCCCGTTCCTTTGAGCAGGCGGCTGTATACCCGGTCATAGCCATAGTCGTTGGCCACGGCGGTGAGGTAAGAACTATTGCAATGCAATGCCTCAGAAGGAAGCGGGTCCCGGTCTGTATAAAAGCGGCCACTGAACTCTGCTGCCAGATGTTGAGCATCTGCGGCGCTGCCACCATTACCGCAAAACAGCACTTTGTGGCCTGAGCGGAAGGCATCCACAATGCTTTGGGTGGCTGCTTCGATACGGGCCAATAAAGCTGTATCCGACAGGATGAGTTGTTTGACTGAAATAGAGTTTCGGAGAATCGAAGAAATCGCGTCTTGCATGTGCGGGCGAAAATACAGAGCGGCAGGCTGCCAGCGCGTTGCTCCTTACATCAAATGGCACTGACACGCATCAAGGATTTGTTATTAATGCCCTTTTTAGCAATTAGGGTCTTAGTGTTTCCGCCATTCTTCAAGAATGGGTAACACATGTCCAGTGTATAGTGAGTCTAATTGTACCGGCCGGTCCCGGTACCAATCGAGGCTTGAGCTGAACTCTTCGCGGCTGACCTGATGCCGATCCAGAATGGCTTTTGTCCACGCGGCGAGCGAATCCATATCCTTGCCCCGGTTGGGCTGGCCGGGTTTATGAAGCATGCCGGAATAGACATCGGCAAGCTGTAATTCCGCCATGATTGGAGCCATTTTTTCAGGAGGAAGATGCGCTTGCTTCTGAGTGCAGGAAGTGGCGCTCAGAAAGAGGATGATTAGGCAAAAGACAATTCCATTTTTCATTCCTGAAGGGCGCGGTATTTCTGTGCATTATCGGGGTCCACCTGGGCCAGCAGCGTCAGGTATTGCTTCCGTTCTTCGTGCGAGCCCTGCATCACCAGCTTAGTGACTTCATCGCTTTTTGCATTGAAGAAAGATTGGATGAGGCTGCTCTGCGGGTTGTCGCGAAAGAGGCTTTGTAAGCCATTTAGGGCTTCGAGCATCTTGCGGCGTCCCTCTGCAGGTTTGCTATATAATTGATCCAGACCTTCCCGGTGATATGAATACCATAGGGCACGATAGGCAGTATAGCGTGGGCTGAGCAATTGGTCAATAATCCAATATCGGTTGCGGCGGTCTTCAAAGGCTTTCCAGCCTTTGATGCCAGCATCTTCAGGCGCATTGCTGACTATGTTTTGCGCCCGTTTCAGCAGGTTGGTCCCACCGGAAGGGGAAAAAGAATCATAGTCCAGGCCCAGGATTAGGTAGCTGTAATAAGCCAGAATCGCAGTCAGATTAGAGCTGAGCGGGTCGCTGCCGCTGACACGGTTATCATCGAAGCTGAGGGGCGTATATTGGGAATAATGAAAAACTACATCCTTATCAATGGTGTTGAGGGTAGGGGAGTTGTAGCTGGTATTATACACCGGACGGGTAGCCTGAATGCTCAAGGTGGCTGTATAGAGGTCAGGGTCAGAATCGGAATGCCCCGTCACGTTGAACAGCATATTGCAGTCTATCCGCTCGGTAGTTTTGAATTCATCGCCGGTCCATTTCCGGGTATTTAGAAATTCAGTGATGCTGCGCTCCATACTGGTGAAAACCTGGGCATCTACACCGGTGATTTTTTCATGCAGCACTTTCACTTTACAATTCAATTCCTGAGCTGCAACATGGAATGCCAAACAGGTCAGGAGCAGGAAGACGGAGCCTACTTTATGAAACACGGGATTCGTTTTTTTGTTGAAGAATAGCCTGGACGATGGCTTGGGCTACGGTTGCCTTCGGAAGTAGAGGCAGGCTTTCTACACTGCCATCCGGCCTCAGGAGGCTCACTTTATTGGTGTCGTGACCAAAGCCCGCACCAGCATCTCGAAGTGAATTCAGAACCATCAGGTCAGCTCCTTTGTTGCGTAATTTCTCAAAGGCATATTGCTCTTCATCGTTTGTTTCAAGAGCAAAACCGATGAGCAGTTGCGAAGCCTTTTTCTGTTGGCCAAGGGCTTTCAAAATGTCTGGTGTGCGCATGAGTTGCAAGGCTAACGGAGTATCCTGCTTCTTTATTTTTTCGGTAGCTGCCTGCGCCGGTTTGTAATCAGCTACTGCCGCCGCCATCACAGCTATGCTGCAATCAGGAAACAACTTCAATGCGGCCTCATACATTTCCTGAGCGCTTTCCACACGCAGCGTCTGGATGCCGGTTTCAGTAGTTTGAAGATGAGTCGGTCCGAGCAGCAAGCTTACCTCGGCCCCTTGCGCAGCGAGCGCTTCGGCAAGGGAAATGCCCATTTTTCCACTCGAAAAATTTCCGATAAAACGCACCGGGTCCAGGCGTTCATAGGTAGGCCCGGCCGTCACTAAAGCTTTCTTCCCTTTGAGGGGTTTGTTGTCTTCTTTACTGAAAAATTTTTCCAGGAAATCAAGCAAAACATCTGGTTCCGACATTCTTCCTTCCCCAATTAAGCCGGAAGCCAATTCGCCGTGTGCTACCGGAATCAGCCTATTCCCTCTGGATTTCAGAAGAGAAATATTGGCCTGTGTGCTTGCATGCAGCCACATGTCTTCGTCCATGGCTGGCGCGATGAACACCGGGCAGGCAGCAGATAAGTATGCTGCACATACTAAGTTGTCGCAAAGCCCCTGAGCCAGTTTCGCCAGTGTGTTGGCACTGCATGGCGCAATGAGTAGGGCATCGGCCCAGCGTCCCAGAGCCACATGGTTGTTCCACTGGCTTCCATCATGCACGCTGGAATGCACTTCATGCTTTGATACGGTGCTCAATGCCAGCGGCGACACAAAGTCGCGGGCCGAATCGGTTAGTAAAACTTTCACGTCGGCTCCGGCTTTTACCAGCAGCCGCACAAGCTGAGGCGTTTTGTACGCCGCGATTGAGCCGGTAACGGCTAAGAGGATGTTCTTACCCTTCATGTAACCCCGCAATTTACTGTACGGCAACGGCTGTATAGACTAAGACTGCTTTCGGAATTGTTGAAATTTCTGCGTGTCTGCAGCGGCCTGAGCCGGACAGCAAGCATCCTATACATTTGCGGCGTACCAAAAAATTCGTATTGAACATGCTTCAGGTAGGAGATGAATTTCGCCACAGCTTCCGTTACACTCAGGAAGAAGTGGACACCTTTGCCCGCGTCAGCGGCGACACAAACCCTTTGCACATTGACGAGGCGGCAGGAAAGGCCAGCATGTTTGGCCGCCGCATCATTCATGGCTTTCTAGGCGCTAGTGTATTCACCAAAATATTCGGTGCCCTCTGGTATGCCGATGGCCACGTCTATCTCGCTCAATCCATGAAATGGCTCAAACCCATGTTTGTAGATACAGACTATGAAGCCGTGATCACGGTAAAGGAAATTTTTCCTGAAAAACATCGCATCACCTATGACTGTGCCGTCATTGATAAGACCAGCGGCGAGCAGACTATTGCTGGTGAAGCAACCCTTCTGAACCGAAAACAATACGTCTGGAATTCATAACCTCTGGAATAATAAATGAGATTCTTGGCTGCCTCTGAGGATAGAGGCGGCCATTTTTTTTGGTACTACTTCGCTGTAAGGCCCGAAGCTGAAATGAAGTATTTAGGCCGCAAAGAAATTTCCATGATGACCGAGAGAACTTGATTTCAGTAACCTTACGCAATCGGAAATGGAGCTCTGTTTTTAAAGATTTCTACTGAATCCTTTACATAATTGCAGGGCACTTTTCCCCTTTCTACTCTTGAAGCCATGGGGCCTGTCAGCGTATTATTCTTTCAGAATTTTTTTGTTCGTTTCAAGTTCCGTCCATAAGGGTGTCATAAAGATTTTTTTAGAAAACAGTAGTGGACATTTTTGTCTTCTATAAAAAAATGTAGTTTTGGCAACGCCCCAAATTCAAAGAGGAATCGGAAAGCAAGTGTAGGGGGCGGGGATAAACACTTGGTTATGCAAATTCTGCGTATCACTTTTCTGCGAGCTGCTTCGGCCTACGCAATTCCTGTTTCCGGTTTCGGCCCTTTTGATGCTCCAGTTTCCATAGACCAGCGAGCGCGGTACTAATCCTTCCCATAATACCGGCGAGTTGTTCTTGTTGGTGCCAGGTAGCTGATGGGAGGTCTTTTTCGATGTAGGCAATCTTTTTTTGGGTAAAAAATATTCAGCAAGTAAAAAAAACAGAATCCCATGCTGCAACATGAACTACTGATTTTATTCCTGATTTTAGCAGGGATAGCCACGATTGTCTTTGTGTATGTCTTCCTATCATCCTGGAGGCTGAAAGAAGAAGGCGGTGGCATGAAGAAGCCCTTGAAAAAGCGATTTTGGTTTTCGCTCATCTTAGTGGTCGTGCTGGGCATTTTTGCGACAGCCACCCTTCCCCGCTCTCCTTACTTCCAATATGCTCATGAGTCGCCGGCGAAAGTGATTCATGTGGATGCGATGCAATTCATGTTCTACATGTCAGAGCATGCTATTGACCCCAAACTGCCCGTAAGTGAAAACATTGAATTGCCGGCAAATCAAATGGTGGAGTTTCGGGTGACCAGCCTGGATGTGAACCATGGATTCGGCATCTATGACTCGGCTATGCATCTTATCACACAGGTGCAAGCCATGCCGGGCTATGTAAACCGGCTTCGATACACATTCAAAAAACCGGGAACATACCACGTGCTCTGCTTAGAGTATTGCGGCATGGGGCATCCCGTAATGGAAACCTCATTCGTAGTGAAATAGCCCAGGCATCAAAACCAAAAAATCATGGAATCACAAGGCATGAAAAAGATTACTTCCGTTTGGATTATTACCATCCTGATGCTGTTTGTCGTCAGCATTGTTCTCGGCATCCTGATGCGGCTCAATCAAGGCGGCGTCATTCAGGAACAGACGCTGACTTTTTATTCCAACCTGACCACCCACGGCCTCACCATGATTGGAATCTGGTTTGTGGCCGGCATGATGGCGGTGAACTACCTGATGCAGCGCTATGTCCGCACCAGCTTTGCCGTAAATCTGACAGCGCTGATTTTTACGGTGATTGGCGTGCTGCTGCTTTGGCTGAGCACCTTTGCCGGAAAGTTCAATGCGGCCTGGACCTTTCTCTACCCACTGCCATTTAAAGATTTTGGTGCCAGCTCCTGGGCCACTACGTTGTTCCTGATTTCCCTTGCTGTTTTCGGAATAGGATGGTTCATCTGGTGCATCAGCCTCATGGCAAATATTCTGAAGAAATACTCACTGGCAGAAGCATTTGCCTGGCAGCATTTGCGGAAAGAACATAAGACCGATACGCCGCCTTTTATCCTTATCACTACGGTCACGTTAATTGGCATCATCACTTGCCTCATTGCAGCGGTCATCATCATTGTGTTGTTTTTCGCAGAAATGCTTTCGCAGGGCCGGTTTGTCAATGATGCCTTGCTGATGAAAAACCTTACCTACTTCTTCGGGCATACCATCGCCAATGAAATGCTTTACCTGGGTCTTGCTGTTATCTACGAACTATTTGCGGAAGTCAGCGGCAGGCCCAAATGGAAAACTACCTGGTATGTATCGCTTGCCTGGAATTGTTCGCTCGTGTTCATCCTCACAGCCTTCTTCCACCATCTGTATATGGATTTTGTGCAGCCGGAAGGCTTGCAAATTGTGGGACAACTGGCTTCTTACTTAGCCAGTCTGCCGGCAGCCGGGGTGACGGTGTTCAGCGTATTCATTGCTGTTTATCGTACTAAAATCAAGTGGTCTCTTACGAACGTGCTCTTTTTTATGGGCATTGCAGGATGGGTGATTGGCGGGCTGGGTGCGGTCATTGATGCCACAATCACGAATAATGTGGTACTGCATAACACGCTGTGGGTACCGGCGCACTTCCATACCTACAATGCTATGGGCAACGTCCTGTTTAGCTTAGCCTTCTTCTACTGGTTTTCTACTCAATCATTAGAAAATATCCGGCTCAGCACTGCGGCAAAAGGACTTCTGGTAACCCTGTTGATTGGGGGAATCGGCTTCCTGCTGGCTTTCTATATCGGTGGTTCAGATTCTGTGCCCAGACGGTATAGTAATTACCCTGCCAGT
This sequence comes from Bacteroidota bacterium, assembly GCA_018267625.1. Taxonomy (GTDB): domain Bacteria; phylum Bacteroidota; class Bacteroidia; order Chitinophagales; family Chitinophagaceae; genus UBA1952. Next base: position 54,026 of record JAFDYC010000099.1, on the reverse strand, counting down.
CTAAAGGAAGCAAAGCCATTAGCCTTGATGGGGGCATCGTTCGCGATTGTATATCTCATTGCCATTCTGTCCTTCTTTTACAATATCTCCCGTAGATGTTTAAAAATATTGTTTGCTTCTGCTTAGCGTTCGGTGCCTGCCTCCAGCTCTTGGCTCAAACCAAGGTTTCGGCGCTTGACGAAGAAAGCAATATCTATCATCGGGTCTTTGATGCACCCTTGACCGAATCCGTCAGCGGGCAAAAGGGGTTCTTATCGCAGCAGTATGAACGCAAGCCACTGATTCTGGCCTTGGTTTATACACGTTGCACGGGCATTTGCAGCCCCTTTTTACTCCAGTTAAAAGATGATATCCTATTCAATCTCCGGGACAGCAGTTTCCGCGTTGTTGTCTTGAGCTTTGACCCCCGGGATTCTAAAGCAGATATGAACTCCCTGCAAAAACGATTTGGCCTGGAAGGGAATTCGCAATGGCTTTTTGCGACCACTGATAGCATCCGTAGCCTGAATACCTCTATCGGATTCGCACCAGTCTGGGACAGCCTCAGGAAACAGTATAATCACGAGGCGCTCCTGGTGGGCATTAATTCCGGTGGATACATTACCAAGAAGTTGATTGGCATGAGGTCTTCTCATGATTTAGAAAAGATGGTAACCAGCATTCATAATGTCTTTTCACCTTCTTATCGCCTCCCCGGTAGCAGCACTTTGTTCTCCTGCTTCAACTACGACCCTAAATCCGGCAGAAGCACACCTGGCCTCGGGCTACTCTTTGTGGGATTGCCGGCAGGCCTTGCGCTGCTGATCGTAATTCTCTTGCGCCTGATGGTTCGGAAGCAAACTCCTGCTGTCCCAGATAAATGAGGTTCCTGAACAACTATTCTATCATCCTCTTGCCGGCATAAAGATGGAAAGACGGGTACAAGTGCTCTATTGCCACACTGGAATAATAACTGGGAGCAAAAAAAAGAAGCAACAAAAAGATTAGAGCATCATTGAGATTGCAAACATTTTCCCGTGAGCAATCTGAATGCCCAAGTGAGCATGGGCTTCAGGCCTGCAAGCTCGTTCGCCCCCTACCTTCGCGGCCTATGCAATCCTTACAGGAGAAACTAGCAGCCTACGAGGCAGAAATAAGAGGGTTTAAGCCTGCAGATGCAACAGAATTAGAAGCGTTTCGTATTCGCTTTTTAGGAACGAAAGGCATCGTTAAAGCCCTGTTTGGCGACATGAAGCATGTTCCGGCTGAGCAACGCAAACAGGCCGGGCAAATGCTGAACTCATTTAAAGAGCTGGCAGAATCCTGCTTCGAAACTCAGGCTGCTCAAGTGCAGAATGAACAAACACCGAATGGAGCTGCATCAGATGATTCGAGCTTACCAGGCCCTCTGTTGCCTAACGGAACCCGACACCCCCTCCGGGTAGTGGAAAATCGCATTGTATCCATCTTCGAACGAATGGGCTTTTCAGAAGCTACCGGCCCGGAAATTGAAGATGACTGGCACAACTTCAACTCCCTGAATATGCCTGCTGACCACCCGGCCCGCGATATGCAGGACACTTTTTACTTGTCTCAAAATCCGGACTGGATGCTGCGCACGCATACCTCATCGGTTCAGGCACGCATTTTAGAAAAAGGAACATTGCCGGTGCGGGTTATTTGCCCGGGACGTGTCTATCGAAACGAAACAATTTCTGCAAGAGCACACTGTTTTTTCCACCAATGTGAAGGGCTTTATGTAGATGAAGGTGTCTCCTTTGCAGACCTCAAACAGACACTCTATTATTTCGTGACTGAAATGTTTGGAGCCGAAACGAAGGTTCGTTTTCGTCCTTCCTATTTTCCCTTTACGGAGCCCAGTGCCGAGATGGATATTTCCTGCACCGTTTGCGGGGGCAAAGGATGTAGCCTGTGTAAACAGACGGGCTGGGTGGAAATCCTGGGTTGTGGCATGGTGCACCCCAATATGCTGCGCAATTTCAATCTCGACCCGGAGCGATATACCGGCTTTGCTTTCGGCATGGGAGTGGAACGCATCACACAAATCAAGTTTCGGGTCAATGATTTGCGCCTTTATTCCCAAAACGACCTCCGTTTTTTAAAGCAATTTGAAGCCTTGTAGTTGCCCCTTGCGGGCCAACTATTCACCATCCGCAACTGCATCTTGATATTAGTAACCGGCGCCAGTGGTTTTGTGGGAGCTCACCTCACGAAAAGGCTTTCTGAGAAAGGGTTTTCTGTGCGTGCCCTCTACCGGAACTCAGAGCCCGATGCTACAATGCGAACCTGGCCCGGTGTGGAATGGATGCGGTGCGACTTACTCGATGTATTTGATGTAGAAGCAGCCTTAATCGGCATTCAGGATGTGTATCACTGCGCTGCTTTGGTGTCCTTCAATCCGGGGCGCAGGGCAGAAATGCTGCACAACAATTTTGAAGCGACAGCCAATCTCGTCAACGAAGCGTTGAATGCCGGCATTCGCAAGCTGATTCATATTTCATCCATAGCAGCATTGGGCAGAAACAGCCGTCAGGAGCTAATAAACGAAGAAGCGCAATGGGAAGAGAGTAAACTCAATTCTGCCTATGGCCAGAGCAAATATGCTGCTGAAATGGAGGTGTGGCGCGGCATTGGTGAAGGACTGGAAGCCGCGATGCTCAACCCCGGAATCATTATGGGCGAGCCTATCGTAGCAAGAGGATGGAAGCATGGAGCCCCCGCACTGATGAAGATTGCCTTCAAAGAATTTCCCTTCTATACTCAGGGCACAACCGCGTTTGTAGATGTTCAGGATGTGGTGCTGGCAGCCATGTCTTTGATGGCTTCTTCTCTTACAGCCGAACGTTTTATCATCAGTGAAAACAACCGCAGCTATCGCGAAATATTTAGCCTAATGGCGGAATCTTTAGGGAAACGCCCGCCCCGCTTTTCGGCAGGGCCATTTCTGTCACAAATTGTTTGGCGTTTCTCAGCGTTGAAATCAGCCTGTACGGGAAAGTCGGCCACCATCACCCGCGAAACAGCACGCAATGCCCAAACCCAATCTTTCTATAATCCCGAAAAATGGCTTCAGGCCTTTCCTGAATTTCGATACACGCCTATGTCGCAAACTATTCAACGAATGGCTGCGGCATTTAAACAACAATTGACCGATTGATACTTTCTGCTGAAAAGCCCGTATTCCCTATATGAATGGAAGCGTTTTCTGTTCCTGTGCACTTTGGGGAAATCACTGAATTAATACGTCACAAGCAAAATTCCAGGCTAATTTTTTTTGCTTCTTATGAAGAAAGCTTCGTAAAATTGCAGCGTTGAACGGCCGTTCAACAAACTCATTTGCTGTAGGTTCTTTACAGCATTCCCCGCAGGATTCCTTCTTTTATTTCTCTTCTGCTGACAACCTTTTCTGTCAAAGCATTGCTGCTGCATTGCAACATTATCGAAATCTAATCTCAGCGTAACACTGCCTGTTTGCTTTTCAGGTACTGTTTCATCTTTTACCTTCTTTCATGCCTTACGACATTAATCAGCTCAATGAGCTGTTGCTGCCCGAACTCAAAGACCTCGCACAGCATCTTCAGATTAGCAATGCGGACCTCCTCGATAAGCAGCGTCTGATTTACACCATCCTCGACCGGCAAGCACTAAATGCGTCCAAAGTGGAAAATAATCACCCTCAGGGTAGCGAGGCTGAAGTGGTGCGTAAGAAGAGGGGACGTCCACCGAAGCAAAAAGAAGAAGGCTCCGAAGGTATGCAGGAAGGCGCAGCAGATGCAGCAGCTTCTGAAGCACCCAAAAAACGCAGGGGTCGCCCTCCTAAGAATACTTCAGAAGCCAGCGTGCCACCTCCCGCTTCTGTGGATGCCCAGAGCATGGAAACAGCTTCTGAATGGGCGCAGGTAGCCCGTAATGAGGAAGCCGGAAAAGTGCAGTCCACACCCGACGCACGCCCTGCACCTGCCGAGCCAGGTGTCAAGCCTCCGATGCCCGCGCCTGGCAGCCCGGCACCCGTTCCGCCTACGGGTCAGAATTCCGGTACCCAGGCTGGTCAAACCCCTTTGGAGCGTCCGCGTTTTCCACGCGATGCAGCAAATGGCCGACGCGATAATTTTCAGCAGGATGGTCGCCCCCGCTATCAAAACAATCAGCCTACGCCCAACCCACAACCTGCTGAACGCAGGCCCTATCCTCAGAATCCGAACCAGAATCCTAATCAGAACCCCAACCAACAGGGACAACAGCCTCGCCCCAACTTTCAGCCGCGCCTGCAAGGACCCCAACAACAACAACAACAACCTGCTACGGAGGCTACGGAAGCAAGCCTGCATCCCAACCAGCAACAACAACCAGCTCCGCCGCCCAGAAAGCCTGCTTTCCAATCCGAATTTGATGGCGTTGTGAAAGGAGAAGGCGTGGTTGAGATGATGCCGGAAGGTTATGCCTTCCTTCGCTCTGCAGATTACAATTACCTCTCTTCACCAGACGATGTATATGTATCGCAGCAACAAATCAAGCTCTATGGATTGAAGGTGGGCGACAGCGTAAAAGGAACAGTTCGCACTCCGAAAGAAGGAGAAAAATATTTTGCGCTCGTAAAAGTGGAAACCATCAATGGCCGCCAGCCGGACGAAATCCGCGACCGCGTTCCTTTCGATTATCTCACACCGCTCTTTCCTTTCGAAAAGCTGAACCTGACAACAGGCAAGCCCAGCGAAGCCAATAATTATTCCACTCGTATCGTTGACCTCTTTACGCCCATCGGCAAGGGGCAGCGTGGCCTGATTGTGGCACAGCCCAAGACGGGGAAAACCATGCTCCTAAAGGAAATTGCCAACTCCATCGCCAAAAACCACCCGGAAGTTTATCTGATGGTGGTGCTCATTGATGAACGCCCGGAAGAAGTGACAGACATGCAGCGCAGCGTGCGTGCAGAGGTAATTGCTTCAACTTTCGACGAACCGGCAGACAAGCACGTGAAGGTCTCTGCCATTGCTTTGCAAAAGGCTAAAAGATTAGTCGAGGTAGGGCATGATGTGGTTATTTTACTCGACTCTATCACCCGCCTGGCACGCGCCCACAACACCGTGGCTCCAGCTTCTGGCAAGGTGCTCTCGGGAGGTGTGGAAGCCAATGCCATGCAAAAGCCCAAGCAGTTTTTCGGTGCCGCCCGAAAAATCGAAAACGGTGGCTCGCTCACCATCCTCGCCACGGCCCTCATAGACACCGGTTCGAAGATGGACGAAGTCATCTTTGAAGAGTTTAAAGGCACCGGCAATATGGAACTTCAGCTCGACCGCCGCTTAGCCAACAAGCGCATCTTCCCGGCCATTGACATCACCACCTCCAGCACCCGCCGCGATGACTTACTGCTGCCCCAGGACGTGCACAATAAGATGTGGATTCTTCGCAAACACATCACAGACATGAACACCGATGAAGCCATGAACTTCCTGCTGAAGCAAATGCGCGGAACCGCCAGCAATGAAGAGTTTCTGGCTACGATGAATAAATAATTAGCTCCTTTTAAGGAGAAAGAAAACTGCAACATGATTCATGATTGCCGCTTATTCATTTTAGGCAGGGAAGGCATGGAGTTTTGCTTTTGCCCTTGGAAGAAATACGTAGCCACTGACTTTGGATACTATTGAGATTTTTTTAGCCGGCTTCAGCGCCCTGATGCAGCTTCGTTGCGTCGCACACTGCGGGGCCTGTGCTACTATTAAGCTTTGCCTGTAGCATCTGTTTCCACAGCTTTATCCGGCACCAAGATTGGGTTTGCGTGCACCAGCTCTGGGCATACACCTTATCATCTAAAAATAAGAGGGCGTTTCCGCAAGAAACACCCTCTTTAGAACGGCAATGAATGAGATAAATCCTCTGAACCGGAACCCGATTAGGGATTAATGATTACCTGCGCATTAGAGGAGCCAGACCCAGGAACAAAAGAGACATTCATATTCATCCCGCAGGTTGGGTTATACCATGGAGGGGCAGAAAATGATAATGTGGGATCGCATGAAACGGCCGGATCGCCTACAGAAACACTGTATTCATAACCCGGCGAAGGGTTGGTAATACCTACGTTGGCGTACCCCCAGGCATAACCCTTCCCGCTATAGGAATAAGGATAGCCGGGTGGCGGCGGTACCCAACTGCTTTGTCCGTAGGTGCTAGTGCTATAGGGAGCACTATAGAGCGGGTTCGTACCACCGGCAACCTTACATAGATTGACTTTCGATTCAAAGGCACGTAAGGTGACCAGCACCGCACAACTGGTGTTATTAATCACATCAATGTTTTGTGCACGCAGGCCGCTGGTTGTGCAAAGAGCAAGGAACAGGATGAGAATGTTTGATTTCATTAATATTTTGGTTAATTGGTTCGCTTCAAACATAATTACTCTTGCTTTTTTTTTGTAATATTGTTGTTAAATTCAATCGGATACCCATCCCTTATCTGCCCGGCCTGTTATTTTTAGACTGTAGCGTTTTATCTTACCGTTATGATGTCTCTGAATCGGCCTTCAACCATAAGGATGAAGCATATCGCCCTTATTATGTGCAGCAGCCTGTTGGGGATGCTGCCTGCTGCCCGCACTCAGGCCCAAAGCTGGATCTGGGCCCAACGGCATGGCGGTGATTCTGTTGAAGTTTCAGGCCGGGGGATTGGTGGGTCGATTTATTCTGGTGACCGGGTGCAGGGCTGGAATTCTGTGGTGGATGTCACTACCGATGCGCAAAACAATGTGTATGCCGTCTCGCTGGTATTGAGCAAATATTTAGACCTGAATGGCCTGCCCTTGAGTGGCTGGGGCCGCTCAGACCTGATGCTCAGCAGCTACACTTGTACCGGGCAGCTCCGCTGGAGCAAAGTGATTGGCAGCAACCTGGACAGTGATTTGGCTGTAGGTGTCCGCTGCGATGATCAGGGGGTGTATGTAGGCGGAATGACGAACTCCAACTTTGCGCTTGGGAGCAGCGGTTGTCATTTTGGAACCGACACCGTGACGGGCAATACAACGAAGAACATATTCCTGGCCAAATGGGATTTCAATGGTCAGTTTCAATGGTTGCGGATGCCCCAGCCGGACACCCTCAGCGCCGCAATGGCCCAGCGCTCGGCCCTCGTGGACCTGGATGCTACCCCTTCGGGCGACACCTGCTTTATGTTTTGCTACCTTAGCCCGGGCAGCTATGGCGGCGGCGCGTATCAGGTGACTACTCCCGGGATGAACGTATTGAAATACACCTCCAGCGGCCAGTTTGCCGGAGGGGTGGCACTGCCGTATCAGCAACCTATATTAAGTACTTTGTACTTATCGAGCTGGCGCTACAATAGCCCTTTACGGCGTTTTGTGGTGGCGGGCACGGCCTTTAATTCCGTTACAACTACCCTGAATATGGCGGGTACCCAATTGGGCATTTTTTGGGGCTACCTCGCGAGTTTCGATGCAGGCAGCGGCCACCTGAATTTTCTGATTTACGATACGGTCATTCACGGGATTGTTCTTTCCAATAAACCGGCGATAGATGCCTGGGGGAATATCTACCTGAGCGGCTCGGCACAAAAGGATAATCATTTTAACGGGGTGCCTTTTCCCAATCCAATTGCCGATACAAGTAATTTCGTTCAATACAATTATTGCCCCTTTGTGATGAAGATCGATGGGCAGAGCGGCAACCCCATCTGGACGGCAAAGGCGCAGGCTACTACCGGCTGGGGCTTGAATGTATGCCTGAGAAAGAAGGAATTGCTGCTAACCGGGGTATATCGGGGCACCTTATCCTTCCCGGGGCACAGCATCAGCAACAACCCCCTGCTGGACACGAACGATGCCTTTATTGCATACCTGGATACGGCTAGTGGCGGAGTAGGCCGCTTGTATTCATTAAAGACCAAGGGCTACATAGCTTACTCTGAGAATATTTTCAATGTAATTATTGCGGATCGGAAGGGCAGCTTTATCTGCGGCGGTTCTTTTCGGGATACGCTGGTACTGGGGCAAACTACGCTGGTGGAGCAGCATCCGGCCCAGGCACCGGTGCACAGTGCGAACACCAAACATTCGGATGCCTGGATCGGGAAGCTGGGTTATGATAACTGCAACTGCTCAATATCCGCCTCCTACCAGACGGTGGGTTTTTATAGCAATTCCGGATATTTCACTTACTTGGGCAGCACCAACCTGGACAGCCTGGTCTGGGAATGGGGCGATGGAACACAGAGCACCTACAGAAGTAACTTTTTGAACACCATATCGCACGCATATTCGGGAGCCGGCCATTATATGGTTTGCGTCACGGCGTATGTAGATTCCTGCATAGACAGCCGGTATTGCCAGATGCAGTCGCTGGGGATGTCGCAAGCGCTGGGGGCTGCAGTGGAGGTATATCCCAATCCGGCCACACAGGCATTGTATATCGGTCATTTGGCTGGGGGTAGTGTACGGATTCTTTCGGTTCGGGGTGAGGAAATGATCCATCAGAGCATCGGTTCGGAGCGGCAGGAAATTCCAATTGGAAGCCTGGCGCCTGGCTATTATTTGGTGCTGCTGCGGGATAAGGAGGGGCAATCTGGGCAGCGGTCGTTTGTGAAGCAGTAATCCGGGCCACAGAGCTTTCTTATGTTCTATGGAAAGCCGAACAGCGAAATTTAGCTGAAGAGTTCGACGCAACGGATGCCGAAATGTGGAATGTAGCTGATTAAATAAAAAAGATAATTAGTGAAGCAGACCATATGGAATAGAATCAACTGATGCTAGTGATGCCAAGTGGGGCCTATCATGGTTTTCCGGCAATTATCTTTTAAGTGTCATAAGCTGAAATCTTGTTCTACTCTTTTGAAAGGCCTTTAATTTTAACCGCCAAGAAATTACGAGCAATGACAATTAAAAGAGATAGACCCGCACGTGCCTCCTTACTGGTTGTGGAGGACGAAGAAAGCCTTCGCGAAGCGCTGAAACTGAATCTGGAACTGGAAGATTATGAAGTCACCCTGGCCGTCACAGGGCCTCAGGCACTGAAGGCCGTCAAGAATGAATTTTTTGACCTGATTATTCTGGACATTATGCTGCCTGAGATGGATGGGCTAGCTGTATGCGAGACTATCCGGATGCAACACAATGCCGTTCCTATACTCTTTTTATCGGCTCGGAACACGGGCGCAGATCGGGTGGCCGGACTGAAAAAGGGGGGCGATGATTACCTCACCAAGCCTTTCAACCTGGAGGAATTGCTGCTGCGTGTGGAGAAACTGATATCGAAGAACCGAAAGATTACAGAGCCGCAAGCCATTGCGAATACCTATGAATTCAATGGTTGTAAAATTGATTTTTCGGCTCATGAATGCGTGGACAAACAAGGCAACAAACAAGAGCTATCCAAAAAGGAAGCAGCCTTACTCAAGCTATTAATTGAACATAAAAATGAAGTGGTGAGCCGCGAGCATATCCTGCGCGTTGTCTGGGGTTACAATGTGTATCCGACCACCCGAACGATTGATAATTTCATTCTCAACTTCCGAAAGTATTTCGAGCACGACACCCGAAATCCGGTTCATTTTCACAGTGTGCGCGGTATCGGCTACAAATTCATTGAATGAACCTTTGGAGCCTTAAAAAGGGCTAAATAGCTGAGACAAATTAATCAAAAACGCTTCCTTACATAGGGAGCGTTTTTGATTTAGAAAGGAGAAAAAAACTGCCGGCTGAGGGCCGGCAGTTTTTAGGGAAGAAGTGTATGGATTAAGCGATTTCCACTTCGGCACCAGCTTCTGTAAGCTTAGCCTTGAGGTCTTCGGCTTCAGCCTTAGAAACACCGTTCTTGAGGGGCTTGGGAGCGCCGTCAACGAGTTCCTTAGCTTCCTTCAGTCCGAGGCCGGTAAGGTCTTTCACCACCTTTACAACGCCCAGCTTAGAAGCACCGGCGCTCTTCAGGATTACGTCGAAAGAAGTCTTTTCTTCAGCAGCGGGAGCAGCAGCACCACCAGCAGCAGGGCCAGCAACGGCTACAGCAGCAGGCTCGATGCCATATTCAGACTTCATGAAGTCAGCCAGTTCCTGAACTTCCTTCACCGTGAGGTTAACCAATTGTTCTGCGAGATTTTTTACGTCTGCCATAATGTTCGAATTTTAGAGATTGATGTGAGATTTGAGTTGACTGTATTGAAAGCGACACTTAGTACCGCGCGGCGTTGGAAGCCCGCTTTGCGGAGCGTCTTATTCTACGGTTGCGGTTTCCTTTTCTGCTTTTTGCTGCAGGCCGGAGATAACACGGCTAATGGGGCTCATGAGCAGGCCGATGACCTCACCGATGAGTTCATTTTTGCTCTTAATGGCTTTAAGCTTGGAGAGCTCCTTATCGCCGGTGAAGATGTCATTGCCGATGATGGCAGCTTTCAGAGAAGGCAGTTCACCCTTGGCACCGCGGAAGTCGGAAATGATGACTGCGGGGTCTTTAGGGGAGTTGGAGAACATGAGGGCGGTAACGCCGTTCAGTGATTCATAAAGGCCACTGTATTTCTCATTGTTGATAGACTCAAGTGCCTTGCGGATGAGGGTGTTTTTAGCCACCTTCATTTCGACACCTTTTTCGAAGCAAGTACGGCGGAGCGTATTTACCTGAGTCACCGAAAGGCTCTCGGTGTTAGTTACATAGAAGTTGTCGTATTGGGAGAATTTCTCCTTAAGGACTTCTATAGCCTGTGATTTTTCAGCAGGAGTCATGATTAATTGAATTTGCAGATGAGCGAAGACGCTTATCAGCCCATTTTTTTAAAGTGAATAATGTACTGCCTGGTCTCAGTTGGAATGGACATTTCAAATGGGAAAGGCAAGATGAGTTCTTAGTGGCTTACCGATTTAGTGTCAATAACGATACCCGGGCTCATGGTAGAAGCCATGGAAATCCCTTTCAGGTAGATGCCTTTTGCGGTAGCCGGCTTCATACGCACGAGCGTATTGATGAGCTCTTGCGCGTTAGCGGCTATTTTTTCAGGGGTGAAAGACACACGGCCGATTGAAGCATGTATGATACCAGTCTTATCCACCTTAAAGGCGATTTTACCACCCTTTACATCATTTACAGCGGTAGCTACATCCGTGGTGACAGTACCGGTTTTAGGGTTGGGCATCAGGTTGCGGGGGCCGAGAATCTTACCGAGGCGACCAATCTTAGGCATTACGGAAGGTGTAGCAACGATAACGTCCACATCGGTCCAGCCGCTTTCGATTTTGCTGACAAATTCATCGAGGCCAACGAAGTCTGCGCCTGCGGCCTTAGCTTCCGCTTCTTTGTCGGGAGTACAAAGCACCAGGACGCGTTTGGTTTTACCGGTGCCGTGGGGCAAGGTAACCGTTCCACGAAGGGCCTGATCAGCTTTCTTGGGGTCAATGCCGAGGCGTACGTGTACGTCCACGGATGAGTCGAACTTGGTACAGTTAATTTCCTTTACGAGGGCAGAAGCTTCTACCAGGGAATACTGCTTGTTATTGTCAATCTTAGCCTCTGCGGCTTTTCTTTTTTTTGTGATTGCCATTGTTTCTGAGCAGCCAATTAGCCGGAGCCAATTAGCCAATGTTTTTAAGAGTGATTGTTGCTCTGCCGGATTGCTGCAAGCCAGAAAAAGGTTTGTGGCAAGGCATATTGGCTATTTGGTTTAGGCAGTTGCAAATGGGGCATTGCCTTCGACGGTGATTCCCATGCTGCGGGCAGTGCCGGCCACCATTTTCATCGCACTTTCGAGCTTGAAGCAGTTGAGGTCGGCCATCTTGTCTTTGGCAATTTCTTCTACCTGTGCCCAAGACACTTTACCCACCTTGGAACGGTTACTTTCTTTAGAACCACCTTTCACTTTGGCGGCTTCCATGAGTTGGACGGCAGCCGGTGGAGTCTTGATGACAAAGTCGAAAGACTTGTCAGCATAAACAGTAAGCACGACAGGAAGCACTTTTCCTTGCTTGTCCTGAGTACGAGCATTGAATTGCTTGCAGAACTCCATGATGTTGACGCCTTTGGAGCCCAGTGCCGGGCCGATGGGCGGTGCAGGGTTAGCTTGTCCACCCTTGCATTGCAGCTTTACGTAGCCAGTGATTTCTTTGGCCATTGAGTAAAAAAGGTTTTGGTGTTAACGAATGTTATCCCGGTGTTTGCCGGGCACTCTCCCAACCAGCGATGTCTGTTTTGAATTGCTTACGCAAACCGCAACAAAAGAACACTTCTTGGAAAACGAGGCGCGAAGGTACATGAATATTTCTACGAACCATAAAGGTCTTCTCAATTTTTTTGAAGGTTAGACGGATAGAGTATTGAAAGCACGAATAATTCAGGCGACTTCACAAGATGAATGCAGTACATAAGTCTAAAAAATATTTACATCAAATGTATTGGATTTGAATAAGTGTTGAAATACATTAGTCTTGGCTGGAATGCGGATGGACTAAACCCTAAAATTCGCCGCCATGCTTGACCTAACCCTAAAATTCCTCAACGAGGAGCTGAATCAGTTTCTCGTGTTGCAACCTGGCCTTGTCATGGGCGACATGAGCCTGGTGATGGCAGCAGTTTCCCGGATTTTTGATTCGGATTCTAATAATGTGGATGTGCCTTTGGCCAACAAAGCCATCATGTCTCTTGTCCATGTAGAGGAAGACCGAATAGGTCGTCAGCAGGAAGCTTTTTCCAAAAATGCTTCAGGCGTTACGTATGCCCAGCCTCCGGTAAAGTTGAATCTATATGTGCTTTTCGTAATGAACCTGAAAAGCCATGAACAGGCCTTGCGCTGGCTGTCTTGCATCATTCGGTTTTTTCAATTCCAACCCGTTTTTACGCCACTCAGCCATCCTGCCTTAAATGCTGCTATTACACAGCTCAATGTGGAAATGGTATCGCTTTCATTTGAACAAAGCAACCAACTCTGGAGCACATTGGGCGGGAAATACTTGCCGAGCGTTTTATATAAAATCCGCCAGGTGACTGTTGACGAAGGAGCCATCATCGCAGGGGGTGGATACATTAAGACTGTTATGCTTAAAGACCGTAGTATACAAGCTATTTCATGACCTCGACGTACGCCATTCTTGCTTCTGTGTCACTCAGGCATGATTACTATGCCGATGGGCGTTGTTTGGATTTTAATATCCGGCCTACTGCCCAAACGGTTGATATCATACGAGGGCTTAGTATCCTTTCAAAAATGATTGGAGACTCATTGGTTCTGCTGCTAAAGGTGGATGATGCAGGGAAGGCATATCTGAATTTGCCCTCCGAGCTCAAACTGAGTTTTTATCTCGAACTTATCAACACTGATTTTCTCAATTACAGCAACGCTCCTGTAGCGAGTGAAATGGTGTGCTATTGTTCAAATGCTATGCACACGAAAGTGGGCAATACGTTATTCCTGAATAGTCTTGTGCCGGCTTTTAGCAATGCAAAGGCATATGTCATTGGAGATATCGTGACGGACGGAGGAAGTGTGTTTGAAGCCCTTCGTCCGGTTTCGCCCGGGAGCCATACGCCTACGGATACTGACTTTTGGCAGTTGCGGGCATACGAGCAATATGTCCATCCGAAAGACCTAATCCAGTTATCAGATGGTACGCTCCAGCTACAAGTGGCCTCCGCCAGCGATTTTTCAATCGAAGTGTTTGGAATGAACATTCAAACGCAGGTGTTTGACCAGCCGGTAACATCACAAACCTTGAGGTTCCCATCAGCGGTTCATTCCATAATGCTTGGTCTTCAAAATCTGCCTCCGGCGAAATACCGGGTTGTGGTGAATGGAGTGGAGTCTTTCGTGTATGTTGACCCCGAGGCGAGCTACGCGCGTGTTTTTGGAATCATAGAACTCTACAACTGCTTTAGTTCGGGGGATGATTTTGGTTGGCTTACGGCTGCTCAAATTCCCAAGGGGCTTGACTATACAATTCGGTTTGCCAATCGCCTGGTTATTTGGAAATATATCGCCCGTACTACAAATGTGACGGCAATAGAAAATACGGCCATACCCAATGCCTTTGAAGCGGGAAGCCTCCCGAAACAATTTGTATCACGCAAGCCGTTGTTCATGCAGCAGCAACCGCTGAAAACAATTCGGGTGATGAGTGGCTCTACTATTCTGGCCAGCCGTTTGGCTAATCCTCCGCCAGACAGGATTGCAACCACATTAGAAAGTGGTAATGAATACTACTGTGCCGAGATGTATTTAAACTATTGAATCATTAATGACCGCATGAATTCGAAAGCAAAAAAACTATTCACCTAAACTTTTTCAACCCTTCTCAACCCCCCAATCGTTATGGCTACCTCCTACAAAACCCCAGGCGTCTATGTTGAAGAGATCCCCAAGTTCCCGCCTTCCATTGCAGCAGTGGAGACGGCAATTCCTGCCTTCGTAGGCTACACACTTATTGCTGAAAAACGTGGTGCCTCACTCATTGGAGTACCTACAAAGATTTCCTCCCTACTGGAATACACAAGCTATTTCGGAGAAGGGCTTGCACCTGAGAGCATTCAGTTGGTCACCGGTGATGCCAGTAACAATTATGCGGTTCAATCCATCAATATTGATGGCGGTAATCGTTTTTATCTCTATGATTCTGTCAGGCTGTTTTACGATAATGGCGGTGGTGATTGCTACATCGTATCTGTCGGGCTATGCGATGCCGGTACCGAGGTGGCAATTGGTGAACAGGATGGTGACCCGATGGGAATGCTAACCGGTTTGACTTTATTGGAAAAGGTAGATGAACCAACTATTCTACTCTTCCCAGATGCGGTTTCCATGTCCGATGCCAGCTTTTATAGCCTGCAACAAGCAGCACTCATGCAATGCGCCAAGCTACAGGACCGGGTTGCCGTGTTTGACCTACAAGAAAATAAGGCAGATGACTTACCAGATGCCGTGGACAACTTCCGGAATTCAATAGGCATCAACTCGTTGAAATATGGGATGGCTTATGGTCCCTGGATTTTTAGCAGCTACCCACGCGAAGTAGATTATAGCGTGCTTAAGGATAATGTTTATAAAGGAAGCGTATTACCCGCAAATAAACTTGACCTGAAAGCTCTAACTACTGATGCCGACACGAATGCATTGGTCACAACATTGGAAAGTGTCCTGGTGGATGTAGTAACCGTTCAAAGCCGAATTGATGCCATCAGCGCACCAGATGCCAGTATGCAAGACAGGCTACGCTCGTTGACTGATGCCGTGAATCAATCGGCAAATGACACCAACGCCAAGACCAACCTCATTGCCCTTATAGACTTCATTCGGGACGCAGCAATAGATACTTATGCGTCCTGGAGCGCTCTGAGCACCTTCCGGAGTAGTCAACTATTTAACGATGCAGCAGCCTACGGAAAATCACCTGCACTTTGGAAAGGCGGAGTAACAAGCCTGCTAAGTATTGAGCTGAATAATGATGTAAATGCCCTTACATCAAATACTGACGTAGTCGTTTTAGGCTTTTACAGTTCGCTGGGTGCCTCTAGTTGGGCCGGCGATTTGACCACAGTAGTAGCTGGAGCAACGGTGTATTCCGCAGGCGCTGCTACCGAATTGACGCAATGCAAACTTGTGGCTATAGACGTTGCCACAGCGTTTAATAAGATTGCCAACTATGTGAATACCATAAAAAATGCAGCCCTTGCATATAAGGATACTGCCCAGGATGCCCTTTACGAAAAGCATCCCTATATCAGCAACTGGGTTGCTGCCATTCAGCAAGAGTTGGGCAAGCTGCCTCCTTCCGGAGCGGTGGCTGGAATTTACGCGAGGGTAGATGAAGCCCGTGGCGTTTGGAAAGCTCCTGCCAATGAAAGCCTAAACAGTGTGACCGGACCGGCATACTTCGTCAGTGCTGATGAACAGGCAGGAATGAACGTGGATCCTATTGCCGGAAAATCTATCAATATCATCCGGAGCTTTATCGGTAAAGGAACCCTTATCTGGGGAGCGCGCACATTGGCCGGAAACGATAATGAATGGCGTTATGTCAATGTCCGTCGTTTCTTCAATATGGTGGAGGAAAGCAGTAAGAACGCCACCGAACAATTCGTGTTTGAACCTAATGACGCGAACACCTGGGTGAAAGTGCAGGGCATGATTGAGAATTTCCTGACTACACTTTGGAGGCAGGGTGCCTTACAAGGTGCTAAGCCAGAACATGCTTTCTATGTGGCGGTGGGCTTGGGAAAAACCATGACAGCACTGGATATTCTGGAAGGCAGAATGATTGTTGAAATTGGTATGGCTGTCGTAAGGCCTGCAGAATTCATCATCCTTCGTTTCAGCCATAAGATGGCCGAAAGCTGAGCCAATGCAACGCTGCCGGTTGCGACATGAAATTCAGTGCCGGCAGCGTATAACAAACAAAAGTCAAGATAAAGACCATTGATGCATTACTGCCCTCAGCAGGATTGCTACTTAAACTTCTTCTTAATCCTCAAACCCAAAACAACATGGCTGCTCAATATCCAATCCCAAAATTTCACTTCCTCGTACAGTGGGGTGGTAGTAGGCTGGGCTTTTCAGAAGTAACCGGCATGGACATCCAGGTGGAAGCTATCGAATACCGCGACGGCTATAGCCCAGACTATTCCAAAATCAAAATGCCGGGCCTTCATAAGTTCAGCAACATTACCCTGAAGCGCGGAACCTTTGAAAACGACACAGAATACTACACCTGGATCAAGACCGTCAATCTGAACAAGGTGGAACGCCGCGACGTAACAATCAGCTTGCTCAACGAAAACCATGAACCGGTTATCACGTGGAGAGTACATAATGCTTTCCCAGTGAAAGTGCAAGCCAGTGACTTGAAGGCCGATGGCAATGAAGTGGCCATCGAGACTCTGGAACTCACACACGAAGGTTTAGACATCGTTTCCTGAGTGCTTCAGGATTTTGAAAATGCCCGAAGTGGCCCAAACCATCCGCTCAATTTTCTGTTCGCCTGCTCTTATTACATTTTGAAAATCACATTAAATCATCATCATGGCTGGCACATACTATCCTCCCGTAGGATTCCATTTTAAAGTGGAATTCGTAGGAATTGGCAACGACAGCGATGTGCGATTCCAAAGTGTGAGCGGACTCAGTGTAGAATATGATACAGAGAGCTTTAAGGAAGGTGGGGAAAATCGTTTTGAACACAAATTGCCCGTTCGTAGCAAGTTCCCGGACTTGTCTTTGAAGCGGGGTATGTTGCTCGACAGCCAGGTAATTGATTGGGTAAAAGATGCATTATTCGATCGGGTTTTTCGCCCGGCTCAAATCAATGTTTCGTTACTCAATGAACGCCATCAACCTTTACAAACCTGGCAAATCTTCAATGCCTGGCCCAAAAAATGGAGTGTGAGCGACCTCAATGCAACGGACAACAGCCTCGTCATAGAAAGCCTGGACTTGTGTTACGACTACTTCACAATTCACTGAATTACTTAATAAAAATGCAATCATGCCTATTGTAATCGAGGAACTCAATGTGCAAGTGGAAGTGAACTCCCAAAGCACTGAAGGAAACAATCAACCCAATGAAAAAAACACAGCGGGTGATGAACGCAATCCCAAAGCAGCCATGATTAAGGCTTGCGTGGATGAAGTGATGGAAGTAATCAAACATCAAAATGAACGATAGCTATGGCAAATGATCGAGGGCAACTCGAAAAGATGCGCATCATCGCATTCAACAATCCCGACCTGGCGGACGACCATCAGGTAGGGGAGGCATTTACTGCAATGATGAACCCTGAGAGTTACACCTTAGACTATAAGGTCACATTCAACGAAAGCCAGGGGCAGGGAACCAGCGGAACGCAACAACGCTTCTTTGCCAAACCACCAGAAGAAATGCAATTCGAATTTCTTTTCGATGACACCGGAATTATTGACGGAAATCCACGCAATGAGGGTGTCTATCAGGAAGTGGAAGATTTGAAGAAGATGCTGATTGAAAATGATTCGGAAAGTCACGAACCGCGTCACTTCAAACTCATTTGGGGGCAATTCATTTTCAAAGGCAGATGCACCGGAATTAATATCAACTACAAATTATTTAAGCCTGATGGCACTCCTATCCGAGCTCTGTGCAAAGTCAGTTTCAAAGGAAGTATTGAAGAAAGCCTGCGTGTCACCTTAGAAAATGCACACTCGCCGGACCTGACACATTACCGAGTAACCAGGAAAGGAGAGACTTTACCCTGGCTCTGCTACCAAGTGTATGGCGACCCGAAATATTACCTCGAAGTGGCCCGCATCAATGGAATTACCGATTTCAGAACGCTACATCCGGGCACTGAACTTTCTTTTCCACCGGTTGCCAAAACATAAGTAACAACTAAAGAGACAAGCAAACAACCTAAACTCTACAACATGCCTGTTTCCATTGATGAGATTACGGTAACCCCGGCCCCTGCAAACAATCAGCGGATTATTCCCTCTGAAGCTCCGCGAAGTGTTGCTACCTATTCCATTCTATCTGATGGAACTGCCGTGTCGCGTCAGTACCATGTTGTTTCTATCCTTTGCCATAAAGAAGTAAACCGGATTCCTTTTGCCACCATAATCCTTAATGATGGAGACCCTGCGGAAGAAAGTTTTCCCATCAGCAATGCCGAAGACTTTGAACCAGGAAAAACAATCGAAATCAAACTCGGTTACCGAAGCCAGGAAGAAACCGTTTTCAAAGGCATCGTTGTGAAACACGGCGTGAAGGCGCGACAGGGTAGCGGCATGCTGGTCGTGGAATGCCGGGATGCAGCCGTGAAAATGACCATTTCACCTAAATGTAAATACAGCCGGGAACTAACAGACAGCGATGCCATGGTAGAGTTGCTCGACGCCCATCAGTTGGATCATGACGTGGAAGCCACTTCGCTTGCTCACAACGAGCTGGTTCAATACAACTCCACCGATTGGGACTTTATGCTTTGCCGCGCCGATGCCTGTGGCAAACTATGTATTGTCAGCGATGGAAAGGTGGAAGTGAAAGCACCTCAGCTGGATGCGGAGACGGTACTCAATATCCAGTACGGAGCCACTATCTATGAAATGGATGCTGAAATTGATGCACGGCTTCAGCTCAGGCAAGTGTCGGCAACGGCATGGGACAGCTCAGAAGCAGCGCTGATTTCAGGTGTTGATGCTGCCGAACCCAGCCTGCCCGAAGCAGGAAATCTTTCCCCGGAAACACTGGCGGGCATCATGGGAGAAGAAAAATTTCAACTGCTACACTCCGGGGCACTCACTCAGGAAGAGTTGCAGCAATGGGCCGATAGTAAACTATTGCGAAACCGCCTGGCCAAAATTCGTGGACGCGTCACTACCGATGGCACCTCAGTCGTGCAGCCAGGACAGTTGATAGAACTCAATGGTGCCGGAGAACGTTTTGAAGGCAAACTTTTTGTGACGGGTGTACGCCAGCATTTGAATGAAGGGCTTTGGAGAACCACTTTTCAATTTGGTATAGACCCGGAGTGGTTTACTCAACGCTACGACACCTTTCAGCCCCTGGCCGGAGCCTTACTACCGCCCATTCAAGGTCTGCAAATAGGTGTTGTCACCGACCTCGAAGATCCTGAAAGTAAAAACCGGATTATGGTTCGTGTGCCCACCATCATGGCGGACGATGATGGCATCTGGAGCCGGGTTGCCACATTGGATGCAGGCAACAGCAGAGGGACTTTTTTCCTTCCTGAAATAGGCGATGAAGTCATAGTAGGCTTCTTGAATAATGACCCACGCCATGCTGTGGTCTTGGGTATGATGAACAGCGCACATGCCCCTGCCCCCATTCAGGCCAGCAACGACAACCATGAGAAAGGATTCGTGTCGCGCAGTGAGATGAAAATGATATTCAATGATGATCAAAAAACCATCTTAATTGAAACTCCTGCAGGCAATAGAGTATTGCTTTCTGAAGAAGATTCAGCCATCAAACTGGAAGACCAGAATGGCAATAAGATTACGATGGATCAGCAAGGCATTGCTTTGGAAAGTGCTCTGCATGTGGAGTTGAAAGCGCCTTCAGGTAACGTGAGCATTACAGACATGTCGGGTAGTACGGTGAAGGCAGAACCTGCAGGCGCAACCATCCAATCGGCTGGGAAGCTTACCCTGCAAGGTGCTCAGGTTGAAATCGTAGCCGGCCAGCTCAGTGTTAATGCGGCTATGGCTCAGTTTGCCGGAGTCGTGCAATGTGCTACGCTGATAGCTTCAACCGGTGTCGTTAGTCCTAGTTATACGCCCGGTGCAGGAAATATTTTTTAACCCCAAAAAGCGTAAACAATGGCGGAAAATGGAAACGAATTTCTGGGTAGAGGCTGGAGCTTCCCTCCTGCATTCAATGCGCCACAACAGACAGTTATGCTCACTGAAAAGCAGGCGGATATTGAATGCAGCTTACACGTCCTGCTCACTACCAGGGTGGGGGAGCGCGTGATGCAGCCTAAGTATGGCTGCAATATGGATGATATGGTTTTTGAAAGCCTCAACACTGCCACCATCACGTTGATAAAAGACAAAATCGCTACAGCTATTCTCTATTTCGAACCCAGGATAGACGTAAAAAAGATCAACCTCAATACCGACAATTTACTCGAAGGAACCATCCTTGTTGAGATTGATTACCTCGTCCGGGCTACCAACTCAAGATTCAATTTCGTCTTCCCCTATTTCCGCCTCGAAGGCACCGAACTACAATTCCTCACAACCAATAATACTACTGCCTTATAGCGCAAAAAGACCTGATTCGAAGATTTCCTGCCCCTTGAACCTAACCCGACACCTGCAAACCCTTTTCCCTCGGTATGTCCTGCGCAGACCAAAAAAATCCGCTCCAACACAGCGGCACCAGCCAACAGCAACGTAAGGCACCAGCTTTATTACCTGCTTTTGTGCGCGTGGACGAACATGATTTTCCAGATTGGATTGTTTTCGCCAGTCGCTTTTCTGAATACCTGAATTATTACAGTGATGCCAATATCCCGACGAACAACTGGCAACCATTTTTCAATAATGATATCGCAGCGGTGCTGGGTTCCATTTCCATTCAGGACATAGAAACTTATCGGGAGCAAATCAAAGAGCGTTTCGATTTTCTGCGCGATGATGACCATGAATTGGAACAAAGCAAGCTGGAAGCAACACTTGGAAGTTTATTCAGTGCCTTGCTCACGCTCAGTATTGCCCTGGACCGTTATCTGTTTCGACTACCAAAGGATCATGTACTCAGGCTCCGGATTCAAAACATAATTACCCAAAAGCTACAGCCTGCCTTGAGTAAACTCCTGGCTTATTACAAGGGGGGTAGAAACAGGCACCGCAAAGACGGGACAGAGGATCCCACACTGGTCATTATTGCGAATAAAGACTTTCCAGACTGGAGCATTTTAGGCTTACCTGTAAAAGATGTGTTGGAATGTGTGAAATCTCAGAATCTCTCAGCAATCTGGTTAGCAGGCAAGCCAAATCTTAAAAGCTTCTTCAACAGCAGGCCTATTGATTCCAGTATTTATGGGGAAGAAACGGAATCTCCATTCCGACGCATACAGCATGCAGCAAACCACAACCTGTTCATCTCACTTTTTGATGATTTCCTGGGCAACTATGCCCGACTCATACAAGAGGCAGAGGCAGCATTGAATGAGGTTCTCACACGTTTTAATGCCCACCCAGCTCATTACGCCCTGTTCCTTTCTTTTCTGCATCTGTTTCGCAAAGCGCAGGACCAGCTAAACACTTTTAGTGGCCGCCATCTGAATTTTTATTATCAGCGAGTATTACGATTAGAACCTCGTGCTGCACGCCCTAATCAGGTTCACATACTGGCCGGGCTTGCTAAAGGATTCAACTCGTATTCTTTGCCGAAAGACACTCGTTTCCGTGCCGGAAAAGACAGCTTGGGTAAAGAATTAGCCTATGTCCTGGAGGAAGAAACGGTCTTCAATCAGGCAAAAGTGGCTCATCTTATGTCTGTTTATCGTGGAGCTGCAGTAGGCATCAACGGCGCAGCCCCTATTGACAATATTGGGTCAGTAAACAACCAGGGGCGCTTATTTGCATCACCTGTTGCCAACAGTGCCGATGGTCTGGGGGCGAAAATCACTGGTTCAGAAATAGGCTGGCATCCTTTCGTTCAGAAAACATTTGTGGATGGTGCCTTGCAAAATATACTTGCTCCTAAAGCGGAAATTGGCTTTGCCATTGCTTCTGCTTACCTGGCCCTGGCGGAAGGGGACCGGTACATTGAACTAAGCATTCAGTTAGCTGGGTTGCCTGCCCCATTGCCTTCCACACTTTCATTTAATGCCAGCCTGACCAGCCCTAAAAAATGGCTTGAGTTGAGCGTGACCGCCATCACAGATAGTGCTGTTAGCGGTGGCAGTGATGCCATTATTATCCGGATTTCTTTGGATGGGAATATGCCTCCAATCAGTAATTGGAATCCTAAAATACATGGGGCTAGTATTGGTGCGGACCTGCCAACGTTAAAGCTGCTGCTTCGAAACGAAGATGATGCAGCGTACCAGTATGACGCTTTGAAGGCTTGTACCATTCAAAGCCTGAGTTTGAAGGTGTCGGCAGGCATTGATCCGCTTACAAGCCAAGCTTCGAAGACAGGACTGCGTCAATTGCTCTTGTCTAATGAACTGGGAATAATAGACCCGGCAAAGCCTTTCCAACCTTTTGGGCTGTCGCCCCGAGTAGGGAGTGCCTGTACGCTGGGCTGTGAAGAGTTTTTTAAGAAATCAGGAGCCTCTTTTCAATTAAAATTGAAATGGCTCGATTTGCCGGAATCGCTCAGCAGTTTCGACTACGATGGGGACGATCCTGAAGGCGATATTACTCCTAACGTTTCCTTGCAGGCGTTGGCCAAAGGGGAATGGATTAACATACGGACAAATCAAAATTTATGGGAACAAAACACTGCTGTAAAAAATAGAAAGAAGCAGAAGGGGGGTAAAGTAATTCCAACGAAAGCGACGCTAAAATCAGACTCAGGTTTCCCTTCCAATTTTCAAACACTGAGCTTTGGTTCCGGCTCTGATACTTCCGCTTATTCCCCCTATGATGCACCGTATTTGCCTTATTCCGTCAGAAGTTCATCTGGTTTTATGCGCATCGTGCTGGAATCAGGATTTGGATATGAAGATTATCAAAAGGCCTACGCTGCTTACTTAGCCAAACTGGCGTTTGGCAGCGGCAAAGACCCCGGTGCCGCACCATATGTCCCCAGGCTGGAAAGCATTTCACTGCATTATTCAGCACAGGTAACAGAAGGTGTCGGTTCGGGTTCTGAAACGGACTTTGAAAGCCGCAGCGTTCGCTTTCATCACCTGACTCCATTTGGTCAGGCAGAACAACACCATTTCCTGACTCCAGATAGCAATATTTCCCTTCTGCCTCTTCTGGCTCAGGATCAAGCCGGACAGGATAGTGGAGCACTGTTTATTGGCCTCGAAAACCTGGATGCCCTTCAATCCGTAAACCTGCTCTTCGGCGTGGTGGAGGGCAGCAGTGACCCGCTTGTTGCCAAGCCCGAACAGCAGCTACACTGGAGTTATCTCAGCCGGAATAGTTGGAAAGATTTTCCGGCACAAAGCATTCGCGATGCCTCCCTGCAATGGATTCAAAGTGGTATTATTTCCTTTCCGATTCCGGAAGATGCCACGAATGATAATACGCTCTTGCCTTCGGGATTTATTTGGCTTCGTGCGTCTGCAGCCTCAGCTACTATGGCCTTGTGCAAATTGGTTTCTATAGATGCTCAGGCGGCGCTTGTTTCTTTTTTGAATCAGGACAATGATGCAGGCTTTTTAAATGCGCAACTCCCCGCGGGCACCATCACCAAGTTGCAAACAAGTGTCCCTGCTATTAAGAAGATAGCGCAGCCGTACCCGTCTTTCGGAGGGCGGCCCACCGAGTTGGAATCCGATTATTATGTACGAATCTCTGAAAGGCTGCGCCATAAAGACCGGGCGATTACCATCTGGGACTATGAACGGCTGATTCTTGAACATTTCCCGGAGTTACATCGGGTGAAATGCCTTTCTCATACTGCTTACGAATTATTGGGTGATGGAAGCGTTAGGTACAATGAAATGGCACCCGGCCATGTTACGGTCATCACGATTCCAAGGTTGGAAGGATTGCAGCTTACCAACCCCCTGCGTCCATATACCAGCGAGCGTGTGCTGGCGCAAATTGATGCCTTCCTGAGGCAGCGCATCACATGCCAGATGCAATTAAATGTTGTGCACCCTTTATTTGAAGAAGTAGCACTTGATTTCCAGCTTAGGCTACTGTCCGGATTTGATGATTACACTTTTTATTCCCAAAAACTAAAAGAGGAAATCACGGCCTTTCTAACCCCTTGGGCCTACGATGTGAGCGCCGAACTTTTCTTCGGCGGAACTGTCCGGAAATCTGTGCTCATCAATTTCATCGAAGAGCGTCCATATGTGGACTATATCAGCCAGGTGAAGATGTATCACCGGACTGCATCTGCCCCCAATTCTGTTGTTGACACGGATGAAATCACTGCTTCAACCGGCATGGCTATTCTGGTGAGTGTGCCGGCTTCGAAACATAAGATTACCGCCATCCCTGCCCCCGCAACCAAAGCTGCCCAGGTGGTGTGTACTGACCCTGCTGCTGCTACAAAAGCCTGAACCTAACCTACAAGCTCCAACCTGTGCCCGACAATATTACCATAGCAAAAAATCCCAGCCTGCCACCCGGTATGGACTATGGCCTGCTGCGTCGCAGTGGCCTTCAGTATATAGAGGCTTTAGGCAGTGCTCTTTGGACTGATTACAATATTCACGACCCTGGAATCACCATGCTGGAAGCCTTATGCTATGCGCTCACAGACCTCAGCTATCGTACATCATTCCCGATGGAAGATTTGCTTGCTGCTCCACCCAGCAAACAGGCCTATCCACAACGTCAAGGCTTCTTCACTGCCCGCGAAATCTTAGGAATCTCAGCCTATACGGTGCCGGATTACCGCAAAATGCTGGCCGATTTGCCTGGTGTAAAAAATGCCTGGCTACAATGCAAGAAATGCGCCTGTGATGATTTGTACCTCTATGCTGATTGCAAGACAAGCAGTCTTAAGTATGAAAGCACCGAACACCAGGTTATCATTAAAGGCCTGTATGATGTACTGATTGAGTTTGATGAAGAGACACGTGCGGGAAACCTGAACAGCGGAAAAATCTGGTACAATTTCAGTTTTACGGTAGGCAGCGGATCAGATGCTTATCCGGCAAAAGCAAGTATTGAATTGAGGCTTCCAGCCTGGCGTGAGCTGGAGCTTTCAAAAAATATATTCAGTGAATTCCGTAAGCCGAACAGCAAACTGAAAGAAGTCAAGGTGCTGTTCATTTCAGGCAATAAAGGCGACAATGGAAACATTTTGCAAAGCGACTTGGGGCGGGCATTGAGGGCGCCACTTTTTGCCACTCTGGAAATATCATTTTGGCCAGATGCTGCAAATACAGCCTTCATACAGACACTTGCACTGAATGATGTGCCCCTGAATGTGTGGTTTCATAGCGATGCAGAACGTAAATCCTTACAGCTCCCAGAGCTTGCTCATGCCCTTGCTGACTCAAGTGCTTCAGGGATAATTGCTCTTTACCTGGACCGCATTCATGATGTTGATGAGGTGATGAAGGAGGTGCGAAGTAGCCTGCATAGCCATCGAAACCTATGCGAGGATTTTTGCAGAATCACCAGTGTGCCTGTACAGGAAGTGGCCGTCTGCACCGATTTGGATCTGGCACCAGATGCAGATATTGAATCGGTACTGGCTCAGGCATATTTCCTGATTGCACAGTATATGAGTCCCGAGCTCAGGTTCTGGTCTTTGAAAGAATGGCTGGATGCAGGCAAGACCGTAGATGAAATATTCAATGGGCCGGTACTCAACAATGGGTTTATTGACAATGACCAACTCGCTGCAACAGCATTGAAGACGGAGCTGCGTAGCTCAGATGTCATCAACTTACTCATGGATATTCCGGGAGTAGTTGCCGTACGCAACTTCGTCTTTTCCCCATTTGACTCAGATGGTCGCAGGCTGTCGCCAGAAAGCTGGGTGTATCAGGTGCCCTTTGAACATCAGCCCCAATTCTATCCGGAAGCCAGCAAATTTCTCTGTTATAAAAACGGCTTGCCTTTCCTGCCAGACCCGTTGGAATTGAGTGATACGCTTCAAGTCCTCAAAGGCCAACAGGCTCAACCCAAATTTCCAATATCAGAATTGGATTTGCCTGTACCTGTAGGACGCTATCAAAACTTGGATGCCTATCATCCGGTGCAATATGAATTGCCATTTACTTATGGTGTCGGGCCTTTCGGGTTATCGCCCGAAGTGAGCGAGGCACGTAAGGCGCAGGCGAAACAACTCAAAGCATACTTGCTCTTTTTTGAGCAAATGCTGGTCAATTATCTGGCAACACTTCGTCAGGCAAATGAGCTGTTTGCCATTGATCAAAGTGTTTCTCAAACCTATTTCAGCAGGCTGCTCCGTGAAGAGGACATTCAAGATCTGAGTCAGATTTATGCAAACGTAGAAGGGAGCCCTCTGACAGCGGAAATCCTGCAAGACTTGTTGGAAAACAAGCCAGAATTCCTGGAACGCCGAAACCGCTTCTTAGACCATCTTCTTGCCCGATTTGCCGAGCAGTTCTCTGACTATACGCTGATGCTTTATTCGTACATCGGCAACAAACAAAAGGCAAATGAAACACTGATTAAAGACAAGGTTGCCTTCCTGAAAGACTTTCCGGAAATGAGCGCCAACCGTGCACGTTCTTTCAATTATAAAAAACCAGGTGCAGTATGCAGTGAAAACAACCGGACAGGCCTGCAACTACGCATTGCCCGGATACTCGGCTTACGCGGATTAGAAGACTTCTGGGAGTTGTATGAAGAAAAGGATAGCGATGAGAAATCGTTTGAACAACGCTGGAGGTTGCGTGATGAAACAGGTAAAATTATCCTGAGCAGCAGTACCAAATATTTCGACCCGAATTATTACAAAGCCCTCGAAAAGGCCCAGGCTGAAATGGCTCAGGTCGCAGGGTACATCAGCGACCCTGAACGGTACGAAATCAAAAAAAGTAAACGCTGGGTGTTGAATCTGACGGACTCTGACGGTGCCGTTATTGCTACCCGCAAACAACCATTCAGTAAGAAGACAGATGCAGAAGCGGCCCGCGATACTTTAGTTGCCTTCGGGACAAGTATGCTTCTGGGAGAACGCATGTATGTGGTGGAACACTTGTTGCTTCGGCCACATAATCGTCCGGGCATTATAGTTCCCAACGGTGATGCGCTGCTGCCAATTTGTATCGGTCCTGAGTGTGAAATACTCTGTCAGAAAGAGGACCCCTATTCATTTCGTTTGACTTTAGTAATGAATGGAGCAGGGGGCCTGGCAAATGCCGGTATTGAATATCGCCGTTTTGCTGAACGTAGCATCCGTTTTGAACTCCCCGCTCATCTTGGCTTGAAAATCTGCTGGGTAAGCCAGGAACAATTTCTTGCCTTTGAAAAAGCCTGGTGCGCCTATCTGGGAGTACTTGCAGAACCAGAACCCAATGCTGATCTACTCAGCAAACGGTTAGGGGAGTTACTAATCATCTTCAATGACTTGAAGAGTATTTACCCACCGGCCTCACTGCATGATTGTGCCGATGGCAATGATGAGAACCGTGTGTTTTTGAATCAATCCATTATTTGATGCAGGAAGCTTGAAGTACCTGCACATTACCTAACGCCAAACCCGACCGTTATGATTCCCGAACAACCAATCAGCTATCCTGAGTTTGTTGCCGACCAGTTACTGACGGCTTCGCATCTCAACGAACTCTTCCATTTCCTCGATGTGCAGGAACGGGGCGCCCGTATCAACCTCATGGGCATAGGCATCGTCTGCGGACTGGAGCTGCAGGTGCTTGACGATGGCACTGAAATAACCCTTTCCAAGGGTTGTGGTATCACGTCGCAGGGCTATCTGGTTCGCTGGGATGAAAAGAGCTTTCAAAACTATAAGGCTTACGATGTTGCACGCGAGCAGGTGTATGAACTCTTTTACAGCGGCGGCGCTCAACGTTTTCCGATTGATGAACTGAAAGCGAATTCTTCAGAAGAAGGGCTGACAAAACTCAGTGCAGCATATCTCGCTGATAAGGTAGCACTCCTTTTTGTAGAGCTGCTGCGCGAGGATGCTAAGAATTGCAACCCGGAAAGTTGCGATGATAAAGGCAGAACCATCACGCTGTCATTGCGTCCCTTGTTGGTGAACCGGAAAGATGCCCTGTACCTGAGTGGTGGCCTGGCAGGGAAAAGCATGAACCAGGCTTGGAAAAAATTGCCCGAATTGAAAATGCCCCGCCATCATGTTCCTGCCGAAGATTTGTTTGACTGTGGTGATGTGTTGGCAGGCTTCCAGAAGGTGATGGATGCCCAATTCCTGAAGCAGCTAGAAAAAAATCTATCTGCATGTTATCTACGCTTACGACCTATTGTTCAGGAATCATTCCCGGATAATCCTTTTGCGAATCTTGCGGATGATTTTGCTTTTATCAACAATGGCAATATCAGTTCATCGCAGTTACTCTTTATTCAGTACTACTACGACCTGTTCAGCGATGTGCTGGCTGCGTACAATGAGCTGCGCAAAGCGGGGATGGAATTACTCAGCCTTTGCTGCCCGGATGAAAACCTGTTTCCCCGACATCTGTTATTAGGGCTTGTTAACAAGGCACAGGATCCGATGCGCAGCGAACTGAGGCAAGGTTTTATCCCTTCGCCGGCCTTATGTTGTCATGGAGATCTCATCGGTGCATTACGTTCCTTGTTCACACGCCTGGTGCTATTGCTGAAACGATTCAGCGTGCCGGGCAGCACAGATGCTTCGTTCAATCGCCTGAATGCAGCCTCCGCTTTGAACAGAGACATTGCCCGTTCTCCTATTCATATTACTCCGAGCAGGCTGGG
This sequence comes from Bacteroidota bacterium, assembly GCA_018267625.1. Classification (GTDB taxonomy): domain Bacteria; phylum Bacteroidota; class Bacteroidia; order Chitinophagales; family Chitinophagaceae; genus UBA1952. The sequence continues at coordinate 25,013 of JAFDYC010000099.1, read as the reverse complement.
TGACGTTTCGCTTTCAGAAAAGGCGATTCCATTTTACTACAATGTGATGGGCGGCACACAACGATTGCTTGATTACTGGAACCGATGCCGCACCATCCAGGGAACTGAAACAGAAAATTTATCCTATCACGCAGCACTCTACGCTCAGAATGATGAAACGATTCTTCGGCCCTTACAATTCGACCTGGAGCCATATAATTTCCTCCGGATAGAAGGGCACGTAGGACACCGTTATACGGATGCATTAGCTACCATCAATCAGATAAAGGATGCAAATCGCCTGCCTTTTGATGTAGTTGCATTGAGTGCAGATGTGGTCAATCTCCGGGAGCAAATGGCTGCTATTTCAGGAGGCACTTCCAAGACAGCACTTCGCGAAAATGTACAAGACGACCCGGAATTGAATTGCCATTTCCAGGATCTAGAAGCCCTGTATGATACGATGGCGCGTGGCCTGATTTGCCAGCTCTGCAAGGAGATGAAATACTACTATGATTTCCCGGCCGGAACGGATAAGGAGCCTACACTGATAACCCCGGAAGTACCCTTGCTCCGGACTTGCGACCCGGATTTCAAATTCCGAAGCAACAGCCTCGGTGCTGCCTTTGAAGCCTTCTACAAAACACTGCCCGCACAATACATCCAACCCGAGCAATTTTTAAGTAGCACTTCCATCAACAAAGGTTTTGGAGGCTTGAAGGCTGCTGTTGCCGACAACACCGCATTGATTTTAGGCTTTGCGCTCCTTTATTACATAGAGAAGCTTTCTGAGGTGCTACCTACTTCGCTTTCTGGCTTCAGCATTGCCGGCTTCACCGACCGTTATTCAGATTTGATGGCGGTAGCTCTTGCCGTAAAAAAACTGCAACAAGCCGCCGCTGCAGCATCCGCCGGAAATGATAACGAACTCAATCTGGCCGTGAGCGAAGACATCATTGACCATCTGGATTCCTTACTGTATGCCTGTAAAGACGCAACGTTCATCGCGCTTTATAATGACTATAAGCTTCGCTGGATTTATCTCTCCATGCTGCAGAAGTTTGGCTTTTATGCCAGGCTGCACCCAGGCTTTCAACACAAGGCAGGCGTCCCAATGGGAGGAACGTTTATCCTGGTCTATCACGAACGTCAGCGGGTGCGCAAGGCTACTGCAACCAATATTTTTTTAAATACCCAAAAGAGGTCAGTGGTCACAAATCTGAAAGAGGATGTAGCACTGGATGAAAAAGAATTGCTGAAGAAAGCCATGCAGGCAAAAGAAGCAACGATAAACCCCCAAACTGCCGGATCCACTTCTCAGAAAGAAACGATCGAAAATTCATCCGCTACGGAATTGAATCTGGGCTCACGTTCGAAACAAGTATCGGATGCTATCCGGCGTATTCCGGTAGCCAAGCTTCGTGCTTCGCTTTCAGTAAAACAAATGAGCATTATTGACAAGCTTTTTTTCAAAGACCTGATTACCCGTCAGAGCTTAGATGAACTCACCGCTCAATTCCCGGATCGGGTAGTGATTGCCGATTTTTATCTGCCCTACATGTGCTGCTCCGATTGCCCGCCGGTGCACTACATCGTCAATGAGCAAAAGGATGAAGAGCAGCCTGCCATCAGCATAAAGGTGAATGCCTTCTGCAACGATGATAAAGCCACCTATCCGGTTACTGTTTCGCCTGCCGGCGGTGTGCTCAGCGGCGAAGGAATAAACTCGGGAAATGATGGTTTCGTTTTTAATCCATCATCCGTTTTGATTCCAGAAGATGCACTGAATAGGGTCGTTACCCTGACGTACAAAGTGGGCGAACAAAGTGCGTCTGTAAGCGTTACGGTATTTGCAAAGCCACAAGCCTCGTTTGCTATCCAGCCGGGTACTGCATACAATGTGTTTCTTTTCGATAGCAGCAGCAAAAATGCAGCTTCTTTGACCTGGGATTTTGGTGATGGTACTACAGCAAGTGGCGATGTGGTCACCCATTTCTATCAACAAGATGGCAGTTATACGGTGACCTTACAATCGCTGAATGGGCCGTGTTCGGCAAAAGCAGAACAGGTAATTCTGGTTTCCAAGGCAAGCATCAATATCACACCAACTCAGTTTTGCTCTTTAGACAAAAAAAATTATCCAATTGCAGTGTCTCCTGCTGGTGGAAAGCTTACAGGAGAGGGGGTAATTACAGATCCGGAATCGGGTGTTGATGTCTTCCTTCCTGCAGCCGTAGCCATAGAAAAAAACCAGACTTCTAAAAATGTAATCCTCAGCTATTCGGTGGGTGGGCAAACCGTGCAACAGACCGTAGTTCTGACCCAAACACCCAGCGCGAAGTTTACGGTCAAACCAGTTGTTACTGCTGGCCCAAATGTTCGTCTGTTTATTGCTGAAAATGGCTTTGACGCTAGCTATATCTGGAACTTTAATGATGGCTCGGAGGCTGAGGGCGCCCAGGTCATACACAGTTTTGAAAAGGCGGGAGTTTATCCGGTGAAGCTTTCGGTTACGAATGGCCCTTGCAACAGCTCCGCGACTCAGCAAGTGGTCATTGAAGAAAAGCCACCGGTAGTCCAAAAGAATTGCGGCCCATTGGATGATATTCTGGCTTTGTATTCGGGGCTTGTTCAAGTAAATCCTGCTCAATTCAAAACCTTTCGGAATCTCTTCCAGGATTTCAAAGGAATGGATGAGTATTTCCAGAAGCTACCGGGCATCCTAGGCATGTCAAACGCAGACCAAATCATGTTTTTTGAGGACTCCAAGGCAGAAGCTTTACTCAACGATTGGTTTACGGCGCTCAATAATTTGATTCTCGAAAGTGACATCCGCCAGATAGCACTTGCTGCCTGGAGGGTATTGCAGGAGCTGGCTATGTACATCCTGTGTATTCAGAAAGACGAATCTGGAAAAATGCTCGAATTGTTCAATGACCTAGGGGGAAAGATGAAATCCTGGGCAAACGCTGCAGCGAAAATGAACAAGGATGATTTGTCCCAGCTTCAATTCCTGATTGCCGACCTCAAAACGGAGACTGTCAGAATAAAGAAGAATAATGAAGACCAGACGAAGCCGAATTACCTTAATCTGCTGGTGCAGCTTATTAATATGTTGTCTGCTTATGTGAAGTGATATGCCACAGCCTACACACATAATCGCTCATCAGCAAGTACGGCTGAATTGCCAACGAGTAACCGACCCGATGAAGATGCGCAACATGGTACAGAGGTTGTGCTCCGAGTCGCTTCCTACAGAGCTTTCCCAGCTCTTTGACCGCTATGACGATTCCGGAATGGTGTTGCGTATCGAAAAGATTTCGGTGGATATACGTGCTAACGAAACCAACGATTTGCAGGAATATTTGACACGTACCATCCTTGAGCAAGTGGAGTTGCAGTTGCGCCAACATCTGAGCAAACGAATAGAACAAAGCCTGAGTGGCAGCCTCTTCGATTCCTTACTTCATTACCTCTTACAAGGCTATCTGCCCTGGTGGGCAATTGAAAAAGATGATACTGCTTTTCGCGAAGCGATTCAGAAACTCTTGTTTCAGGAGGCTCCATTAGTATTCAGTCCAAAACTTCAAATCATCCTGCATCAAAGTGACGCCCTTCAACGTTTCCTGGCCTTGACTGAAGTAGAAGTTTGGGATGCTCTGCTGGAACACATTATTCCTTCTGAATCGGCTAGTTGGCCGGAAATTTTTGATAGCCTCGCAAAGTGGATGCAATGCCTGATTCCAGGATCCAGGCATTTTTCTCAATGGCCCGAGCCCAGAAGAATGATACTGGAACGATTGCTCCTGTCTGAACGTTCAACGAGCATGAGTCAGCCTGAATGCTTAGAAATGTATGCATCGGCACTGGAACAATCAATCGGCCCATTCTCTGAGATTGAAATTGATCAGCTGCCCTTAGAAGTCTTACGAATTGCTTTTCGCATCAAAGGCAATCAGGAAACAGAACTTCCCCCGAAGGGAAATATTTCGATAAATGACGTTTCTGATTCTAAGCTACAGGAACAGGAACCGGCATGGGATAAGTTGCCGGAATTACCGCTGACAGATGCTCGCATCTTGATTGCCAATGCAGGCCTGGTGTTGCCGGCACCGTTCCTTCCTACCTTCTTTTTCAACCTGGGGCTGGCAAAAGATAATCAGCTCATTGAGCCTTCAAGAGCCGCAAGGCTGCTGCATTTTCTTTACCTGGGAGCAGCAGAAGAAGAACCATCCTTTGAGCATGGGTTCGTTCTGGAAAAAATCCTTTGCGGTATTCCCTTGTCTCAAAGCATCCAGTCAAAAATTGAATGGACGGAAAGGGAACTTCAGGAATCGGAAGCACTGCTTCACTCGGTCATCGTGAATTGGAGTGCTTTGAAAAACACATCTCCTGATGGCCTTAGGTTCAACTTCCTGCAAAGAGAAGGCAAACTTCATTTTACAGGAAATGAATGGAGGCTCTGTGTACAACGTCAGGCACATGATATCCTCCTCGACCGGCTGCCCTGGAGCATCGGCATCATCAAGCTACCCTGGATGAAAGCCTGGATTTCTGTGGACTGGGCTGCTTGATATTGTCAATAAAAAAGCAAACAAGACACTTGTGACTGCTGAAAAAGTATCCCCAAGCACCACCGTCCGGCAACAAGCCCAGGCGGGCAGCTTCTTCCGGAAGGTAGAAGATCAGGGATTTTTGGGCGCTCAGGATTCCCCAACTTTTTTTCGTACTGCCAAGATTCAATCTAAGCTCCAGGTCTCGCAGCCGGGCGACCCGCAAGAGCAGGAAGCTGATTTCGTTGCCGATCAAGTAATGCGTATGCCGGAGCCTTCCGGAATTCATACTCAGCAGCACCTTGAAAAGGAGACACCTCTTATGAGGTTGCCTAATGCTGCAGAAATTCCCATTATCGCTGCCGATGAAAAGAAACAAGAGCTGCAGCGTAAGGAAGATGATGAAGACATTACTTTTCAATCGCCTCCCTTGATGCGCATGTGTTCTTCCTGTGAGGCTGAGGAGCAGCTTCAGGCAAAGTTGATGCGCCGTGCTGAGTCGCTATCTGATACAACAGGAATTGTGGAAAGCTTGGGTTTTGATTCAAGCTTTTCCCTGGATAGAAAATTTTCCGGCAGGGCATCTCAGGGGAACCTAATTCAGCGAAATGGCAGGGCCCCGCCTGTACCTCAAGATTCATTCGAAGAACGATTGCAAGGCACGAAAGGTTCCGGTATGCCCATTAGTTTGGAAACCCGGGGATTTATGGAAAGTCGCATGGGTGCCGACTTTAGCCATGTGCGTATTCACACCGGTAGTGATGCCGTGGCGCTGAGTAGTGATATACATGCTCATGCTTTCGCGCATGGTCGTGATGTCTATTTCAATTCAGGAAAATATGCACCGGATAGTGCTTCGGGCCGCCATCTTTTGGCCCATGAATTAACACACACAATCCAGCAAGGAGCTAGTCCATCAATAGCGCATCATGGCCTAGGAATCAACCCGAAGACTCAATGCCTCTTTGCGCAGAACTACATTAATCGTGCTGCCACAGAGCGACCTGCACCACCGCAACTAAGCCAAGCAGTAGAAAAAGCAAAAGCAGAATCAGGGCAGGTGAATGCCAATAAAGAAGGACCTGATGGAAACCGGACGGGCTGGAAGCATCTGGTTGATTATTTCAAAACCACATTGGGCCCCGAAAATGTGCTTAGTGCCGGAGGCAACTATAAACAAGGCGCAGTGTCCGAACAGGACATAAAGAAGAAGAGGGAAATATCCGGAGCCCTACCACCAGCGCATCCTTCAGTAGAGCGGCATGGGCCTTATGTGCGGGATGCAATGCCCAGTTGGTGTGGCATTTTTGTTTTTTGGGCTTTACACAAAGCCGGAGTTCCGATGAAACCCTGGCAATTGGGTGGCAGGGTTGTCACTGCAGACGCTGCCTACCTGCCTGGCCACATCCCGCAGGTGGGTGACATCGCTTATCGCCAGAATTACTCGCACTTCGCCATCGTTGAAAAAACTAGTGGCAACACGGTCACGACCGTCAATGGCAACACGGCTGGGGAAGATAACCTGGGTGGCCAGGTACAAACCCGCGACCATCCACTCTCTGATTGGACGGCATTCTTCGACCCGCTCATGCTCAAAGACGGGCCCCTTTCTTCAGGCGAAACTCAGGCAGAATCACAGCGCCCACTTTCCCTGAATGAGCTCCGTAAAAAACTGTTTCATATAGATGCAAGCCTTGAAGATGAAGGAGGGGAACCTTTAATTGATGAACCGAATTCATCAGATAGAAATTCAGAAATCCAGGCCAAGCCAGAACTGAGTACATGGGGTGTGCGTGCTACAGGAGTACTGCATCGTCATGCAGAAATTCAAACAAGAGTAGGCCAAGAACAAAGTGGGCAACGAAAAGAGGAGCAGATGCAGGAAGAGGAGCAGATTCAGGAAACAGAAGGTTCTTCTTTTGAAAGAATCGGAATCCTTGAACCGCAATCCGATTTTGCTGCATCCACCCAAGCAAATAACGCTCTCAACAGGCAGGCAAATAAAGCTTCCTCCCTTCTTATTCCTGCTTCGTTATCTCATGCTCAAAGCCTTGACGGGTATGAATTGCAAGGGAAACAAATCGAGGCAAATAAAGGCCCGCCCGGTCTGGTCCAGCGAAACATTTTGGGAGATGCATGGGATGCTGCCAGTGATGCAGTAGGGGATGCGTATGATGCTGCTAGTGATTTTGCAGAAGGTGCTTTAGAGTGGGCCGAAGACCAGCTCAACGAGGCCAAAGAATATATTCTCGGTAGGATCCGCGACTACGTAGCTGATGTGCCCGGCTACAAGCTGCTTTGCGTCATCCTGCAACAAGACCCTGTAACGGGCGCTGCGGTTGCTCGCAATGGCAACAACCTGTTGGAGGCAGCCCTAGATGTAATTCCGGTTATGGGTGCTGGCATCCGTACCTTATTAATAAGAACAGGAACCTGGGAAGAAGCCGCAGGATTTGTGGAGGGCCGTGTGGATGATTTTGTTTCCCTCGTCTCCAATATCGGCGACCGTGTAGTGCAGTTCATTGACGGGCTCGGAATCGCCGATATAAGGCATCCAGTTACCGTCCTGGAAAATTTCTACAACCTCGTCCGTGGCATTATTGAAGATGTAGTTGGATTTGTCTGCCGCAGCGCACAAGCCTTCGTGGACATGGTGAAACGGGTTGTTATCACGCAGGTGGCGGCATTCGTGAAACAGCATATTCCGAGGTTATATCCTTTCCTGAGGGTCGCCTTTGGATTTGACCCCATCACGAATGAGCAAGTGCCCCGAAATGGCACCAATATCCTCAATGCACTCTTTGCCGTAACCGATGAGGGCGAAGAACAAAAACGTCAACTCATAGAGACAGGAGCCTTCCAGCGTGTTGCAGCCTGGATTGATCAGGGCATCTCTGTTTTTACGAATCTATACCAAGCAATCCGCAGCGGTTTCTCACTCATCTGGGATGTCATTTCTGTAGATAGCCTGTTGCACCCCGTCGAGACTTTTGAACGTATCTACAACCACTTTGCAACGCCTGTTGCAGCGGTGTTCAGATGGATTGCAAACACGGCACTGTTCATTATTCAGGCGATAAAAGATGCCTTACTAAGCAGGCTTTCTAACTGGGCAAAAGGGCAACGCGGATATTTCCTCATAACCCTGCTGATTGGCCGGGACCCCTTCACGAATGTTCCTGTTCCTTTCTCAGTTGAAAATGTAATTCATGCCTTCATGAGCCTAATGGAAGGTGGGGAAGAGCAGTTTCAACAAATGAAAGAAAGTGGAGCTATTGATCGTACCACCAACCGAATCCATGCAGCAGTGCGAAGACTTGGCTTTACTGTTGAGTACATTCTGGGTTTGTTCACTGGACTGTGGCGAAATCTGCATCTGGGTGACCTCGCCAATCCGTTTGCCCTATTCCGCCGAGTATATCAAACGTTTGCTCAGCCCGTACGCAGGCTCATTGCTTTCGTTGTAGAAATTGTCAAGATTGTGGTGGAGGTAATCCTTCAAATCATGCAATTCCCGGTGGATTTAGTGGGCAACATCATTGCCCGAGCAATGGAAGCCTGGGACCGTATTAAGAGCGACCCAATTGGGTTCCTGAAAAATTTGATTCGGGCTATCCAGCAGGGTTTCGTTCAGTTCTTCGACCATATTGTGAATCACCTGCTCCGTGGACTGACGGGCTGGCTCATGGCTGAGATGCGTGATTCAGGTTTGCCCGTGCTTGAAGACTTTTCTCTCAGGGGCATCATTAGTTGGATACTTCAGGTGTTGGGTGTGGGCATGGAAGCTATATGGCAAAAGCTGGCACAACACCCGCGAATCGGGCCGGAAAAAGTGGCACGCATCCGTGGAATGATGGGTAGGCTGGAAGGTATTTGGACCTTTATCAACGACGTGCAGGAACGCGGAATTTCTACTCTTTGGGATAAGATTCAGGAACAGCTTAGCAACCTATGGGACACGGTACTGGACGCCGTGAAAAACTGGGTGATGGAGCAAATCATCAGCCGTATTACTGCACGGCTGCTATCCATGCTTGACCCGACGGGTATCATGGCCGTCATCAATGGTGCTATTGCTTTTTATCGTGCCGTCCAATCCTTCCTTCGCTACTTACGACAGCTTCTCGAAGTGGTCAATTCCTTTGTGCAGGGTGTAGCAGATATTGCGGCAGGCAATGTGGCTACCGCAGCCAATTATCTGGAATCCACGATGAGTCGTGCCATGCCCATAGTGATAGGTTTCTTAGCCAATCAGGTAGGGCTGAGTGGTATCGGCAGGAGAATTGGTGAGATGATTGGGCGAGTAAGGGAACTGGTGGACCGGGCAATAACCTGGTTGGTAAATAAGGCAGTGGATACCGGATATGCCTTGTTTGAACGATTGCTGGCGATGGGGCACGGACGCCAATCTGAAGAAGGCGGAACAGCATCGTTGAATTCCGTGAAGCAAGAGCTGCATTCGAAAGAGCGCTCCTATTTGACAAATGGTGCTATTCACCAAGATGAAGCCCAACTTGTGGCAGACGATGTCGCAAGGCGAAATAGGACGCAAGTCCGTGCCATACGCGTCGTGGACGGAGGGAGCAAATGGAATTATGACATCATCCAAAGAGAAACGGAAGATGGAGCACCAAAGGATACAACAGGCGGTTGCTTTGACCCGGGAACAGCGCCCGCGACTATCGGAAACATTACCCGCCACGGATCGCAAGGGTCGAGTATGCGAACGGGTGAACAGCTTCATTGGCTGGAATCAGAACACGTGTTGCCTTTTGCAACAGGACGCTCTATCTGGCAGGCATTGGCTCTCTTTCTTCCGGAACGCGGCTGGCCGGAGGATAATCAACAAACCACGATCATGATTTATTATGGAGCGGCACGCATCAAGACCCCAATGGATAATCAGGTCAGCGCTGCAATTAATGCTGCAACACCAGACGTGTCTGAAGAATTGAACAGGCGAAGAGCATCCCTTGAGGAACAGCGCAGAGGTACCCGAGGAAGGAACAATGAAGAAGGGCAAGACATGACCGTTGCCCGGGAAATTCTACATAGCATTTTGACACCCGTTCAGCAGGCAAAAGAGCAAGCTGTTGTCCGTACAAATGCGGCCATTACACAAGAACATGCCCGTGTAGAACAAGGTTGCACGAAGACTAATGGGCAACGCCGGGGAGAAGTCAACCCTATGCCCACACAGGATGCAGTTGAAAGAGCCGCAAACCAACAATATGAAGATGTGCTTGGATTAGTAACTAATGAATTGTTGGCCGCAGAACAACGAAGACAACGTATGGCTGCCCGCGGGCTGATTTGAACAATACACACACGACACAGTACAATCCATCCAGGAAATAATAATCAACACTCAAAAAAATTCCAGATTCCATGAAACCTTCTTTCGCTCGCCGCTACTCCCGTAGAAGCCGCAGTACATCACAGCCCGAAGGCACATTCTTCAGAAAAGAAATGTCCGAACCTGCATTCTTTGATGCACCTGCACAGCAAGCTTTTTTTAAGCCTTCTTTCCGTTCACCCCAGATTCAGCGCAAATGCGAAAAATGTGAAGAAGAGCAAAAGAATGATGCGAAACATATGACCGGAACCAAGAAGCCTGATGCCTCGTTTCAAGAAAAGAAAAAGGATGAGGACAAGAAAGTGCAACGCAAAGGGCCAGAGTCTTCCGGCCCAATTCCTACTACCTCAAGCCTGGCAAGCCCGGGCAGTGAAAACAGCTTGCCGGCAGATATGAATCGCTTTTTCAGCCAGACCATCGGTCGCGATTTCAGCGACGTGAAAATCCATACCGGATCTGAAGCCAACAAGGCTGCCCACTCCGTTCAGGCAAGAGCTTATACACTCGGCAATCATATTGTTTTTGCCGAAGGCGAATACAGCCCCGGCAGCACAGAAGGAAAGCATTTATTGGCTCACGAGCTGGCACATGTAGCCCAACAAGACCCCGGTAAGCTCCGTCGTAAAGAAGAGCCATCGGAAAATACAGAGACCGAATCTGCTGCTCCAGTAGCACCTCTGCAAGATGATTTTTTGGGCACTATCGCACTCAGCGGTAGTGGGATGCCCTTGCCCTCTGTGGTGGCTTATGCTAACTGTGCTGGCGCCCGAGTATCAGGGTTGACTACGGCAAATTATGATCATGGTACTTATTCGGTCAGCGGGGCGGCTCTGAAACGGGCGAAAGATTGCAAAGGCTGTGCGGAGGTAGAATGTGTAACAGTTAGCGGTGTCATTGTGCATCAGTTCTCGGCAAGCCCTACTGTAGATCTGCCCACGGTGCCTCCAGGAAATTGGAGTGAATGTGAAAAGAAGGCCATTCAAACGTTCATTGATACCACGCTGAGTCAGCATGAACAAAAGCATGTGGCTGCTTTCAAGACGTATAATGGCAGTGTCAAAACACCCTTTACTTATACGGGTTGCAAGGACGGGTTGGACGCCTATGTGGCCGGGATTCACAACAAAATCAATTCAGATAGAGAGGCGGCAACAACGGCTAAGAGCGATGTGTATGATGCCAACGGGGCCAATCAATTCAACATTGCCTGCGACTGCCCGGATCCGAAGCCCAAAGAGGCGGAAGCGGATTCAGAATCTTAACGAATTAGACTTGTCACGCTGCTTTAGGCTTTGTGGGAAGCAAGGCTCGCGGCTATTTTCGTAAGCTCCATGCAGCTATCAATTACCATCATTGAAGCATTTTGTCGACTTCTGCGTGCCCGCTTGACTTTGCGGGCAGGCACCGCTGTCGAGAGTCGTATGGAGCAAAATGTTTGGAACAACGTACCTAAAAGGATTCCATTACTGGAAGCGTTATCCGAAACGGAATTCCAATTGGTGTTGCTGGCATTGCTGCCCCAAATCCGTCCTGAATTTTTGAATGAAGCCATTCTGGAAGCCTTCCCAGCGGGTGGCGACTTGCCTTTGCTGGGCGGAGTGAAAGGTCAAAATCATAGAGGGCTATTACCAACAGGAGAAACTGCAATTGCCTTGCTGAGCGATGCCGATCCGGATGAACCGTTGACCATTCAGTCGCTCCTGCAACCTGATGCTCTGCTGGCTCGTGAAGGACTCTTATTCTTAGAAAGCCTACGCGAAGGTGAGCCACCCATGAGTGGCCGGCTCATCATCCCGCAAAACATTGCCGACCATCTTCTTTTTGGCCGCGAACCTGCACCTCGATTCGGTCCCGACTTCCCTGCAAAACAGCTAACAACTGCCATGAACTGGGACGATGTGGTGTTGCCACAAACCACAAAATCGCAGGTGCAGGACATCAGCGCCTGGCTGAGGCACCATGATAAACTGACAACAGATTCTAACCTCTCCCGAAAAATCAAACCAGGATACCGGGTGCTGTTTTATGGGCCGCCGGGCACGGGCAAGACGTTGACAGCAGCCATGCTTGGAAAGGAATTCGGTAAGCCTGTTTATCGGGTGGACCTTTCGCAAATCGTCAGCAAATTCATTGGCGAAACGGAGAAAAACCTGGAAACTGTCTTTCGCCGGGCAGAGCGGCAGGACTGGATCCTATTTTTTGATGAAGCAGATGCCCTTTTTGGGAAACGAACTTCCGTACAAAGTGCCCACGACAAATATGCCAATCAGGAAGTGAGTTATTTGCTGCAACGGGTAGAAGATTATGCGGGCCTGCTTATCCTCGCATCGAATTTCAAAAACAATCTGGATGATGCTTTTGTGAGGCGCTTCCAGAACATTGTTCACTTCCCCCAGCCCAATGCTCAGGAACGACATTTGCTTTGGCAAAAAAGCCTTCCTGCATCGCTGCCTGCAGATGCAAATATTGATTTACAGGAAATCGCTTCCAGCTATGAACTCAGTGGGGCTGGAATCCTGAATGCGGTGCATTATGCGGTGCTTCGGTGCTATGACCTGAACGAAACACACCTGAGCCTGTCTGGAATTATAGAGGGGATCCGCAAAGAATTCCTGAAAGAAGAAAAGCCTCTTTAGCTACTTGTGAAACGGATGCAGCACTGGCTAAAGTGTATGCAATACCAGCCGGGCCAGGCATTGTGCCGCTCGTTCTACTACTTCATTTGCTACGGTGTTGTCGCATTGAATGCGGTGCCAGTTGTTTTCCGGAGCTTGAACAGGAATGATAAAGCTGAGCACTGGAATGCCTTTTTCTACCCATGAAAATGCTTCGTCGGCATCTGCTTCATCACCGGTGTAAGGTTTCGTGCCAATCCGGAAGCCCTCATTCCGCAACTCATCAACGATATCTTCCAGCTCCGGGAATTCAAAAATATTTTCAAAGGAAACGTCTAAGTCAGCATACGCATCATGGGCACATACATCCACCACGATGACCACATCTTCTTCCGCATCCAGCACAGGAGCATCATCGCTTAGGTAGCCATATTCTTCGCCTCTGTTATGGTAGATGCGTACATGCCCTTCACGCTCTAAGCGCCGCATCCCTTCATGCTGGTAAAGGGCTAGATAACAAACTAACACTCCGATAAAATTGTCCAGCAACCCTTGATGCACTCCATCGCGATAAGCAATTTTTGGGTTATTAAATACGGTGTCGGTATGCGGAGAAAGTAAAATCATGATTGAAAAAATTGAAAAGAAGAAACAGAAATTATTTGGGCAGCGACCAATCTATAGGCTGAATACCCCGAAGAGCCAGCCATTCGTTTGCTCTGGAAAAGGGGCGTGAACCGAAGAAGCCCCGGTCTGCAGAAAATGGTGAAGGATGTACGGAACAGATGATAAAGTGCTTACTCGAATCTATGAGCGGAATTTTCCCTTGAGCAAAACGCCCCCACAGGATAAAAACTACATGAGCACAAGCCTCGGATATTTTTTGAATCACCGCATCGGTGAACTGGTGCCAGCCAATTTGTGCATGGGAATTTGCCTGATGGGCTTCCACCGTAAGCGAAGCATTGAGCAATAAAACTCCCTGAGCAGCCCAGGATTCCAGATTGCCATGCTGAGGCCTTGATAAGCCTGTGTCGGATGCTAATTCCTGAAAAATATTCATCAATGAGCGGGGTGGGGCAATGCCGCGGGGCACGGAAAAGGACAGCCCATGTGCCTGCCCGGGACCATGATATGGGTCCTGGCCCAGGATGACCACTTTGATGCTGCGAAGCGGAGTGGAATCAAAGGCATAGAAGATGTTGGATCCTTCGGGATAAATTGTTTTCCCAAGTTGCTTTTCCTTTTTCAGGAAGCGGACTATCTCTTCAAAATATGCTTGAGCAAATTCTTGATTCAGGGCCTGCTTCCAATCTTCCGCTATACGTACTTCCACCATTTTTCAACAGTTGATTTTTATAAAAAATCTACTCGGGAATTAGGGCGTATAAGGTGTGTACTTCACTTCTCCCTTCGTAGCATCAGCAGCCAGAATACAAACAGAGCCACAGAAATTTTCGTTTTTCAGCCGGGTCATAAATTCAAACACATAGGCATCGGTTCGTTCCGGTGAAAACTCATAGATGATATAGTTTGAAGCATCATCACCGTGATGTTTGGAGACGGACTTCTCGTCAAACTTGCGGTCGTCGCTGTCATAAACCATCATGCGGTGGTTAGTGGCCCGGGGGTTGCCTACAAAGATGATTTCATAAAGATGCCCCTTGGCGAGTTGCACCATGATGGGGAAAGGCACCATGCTTTCCATATTAATCATCGCATCTCGATAGACTTTGAAGCCTTGCTTTACGTAATGCTGCTTGATGGTCTCTGCCTGTAGGCGTATAGCAGGATCCATACAACCCACTAATTGTTGACCACCCTGTGCCCTTGCAATCTGTGTGAAGCAAAGGATGCATAGGGCGAGGGAGAATATTCTTTTCATACGGCGCGAAGATGTGGTGTTCAGAGTTGGTAAGTTGCAAGAGAGCAGTTAAGCTTATCTGATGTCCAGATGCAGTAGTTTTTCACCTTCCAGCCAGCCTTCCAGAACATCGCCAACAGCAATGGGGCCAACGCCGGAAGGCGTGCCGGTGAAGAGCAAATCGCCGGTGTTCAGGCTGAAGAATGTGGAGGAGTAGGCGATGATCTGATGCACGGAATGAAGCATGTCGCCGGTATAACCGTGTTGAACAATACTCCCGTTTTTACTTAATTCAAAACCTAAGTCTTGTACACCTTTTTCCGCGGGAATCGGGACGAATGTTCCCACCGCTGCAGAACTGTCAAAGGCTTTCGCAATTTCCCAAGGCAACCCCTTTGCCTTTTGTTGTTGTTGCAGATCGCGTGCTGTAAAGTCAATACCAATGCTGCATTGATCATAATAACGATGCGCAAACTTTTCAGCAATATGCTTCCCATTTTTACAAATTCGAATAACGAGTTCGGCTTCGTAATGAATGTCTTTGCTGAATTCAGGGTAATAAAATGCACGCTCAGGCTGTAACAATGCATTTCTTGCTTTCATAAAGAGTATAGGCACTTCTGGTATAGCGTTCCCTAACTCTTTGGCATGTTCGGAATAGTTGCGGCCAACACAAATGATTTTCATAGAATAGTAGAAGCGGTTCAGAAGGTTTCAAAATCTGTCTATTTACGGATTCGGGCTTGGAGCCTGATTATTTTTGCCCCCCCCTTTCAAGTAGAATTAATGCGTGTAAAAATAACTTTTCCGGATACGGAGCCCTTGTGCCAGTTGCACATCCCGGTACGCATTGGCGACATAAATTATGGCGGGCATGTGGGCAATGATGCCCTCCTTTCTATCATGCAGGAATCCCGGATGCAATGGCTCGCACAGGCCGGGCTTACTGAATTGAATGTCGGTGGACACGGCATGATTATGAGTGATGTAATGGTGGCTTATCAGGGCGAATCTTTTTATGGCGATGTGTTGGATGTTGCCTTATATGCTGTCGCTCAAAATCCTCGCTCTTTCGACCTGCTGTATCGAATTACCGTGCTGCGTCAGGATGAAGTACGGCTCATCGCAGAGGCAAAGTCCGGAATGGTCTGTTTTGACTACGAAAACCGAAAGGTCGTTACCATGGGAAATACACTGAAATCCTTGCTGGGCTTGTGATACCGACATGCCCCTCCAAAAAATTGGGCTAGATAATACAAAAAATATAGCCTGGCACTTGCCAGGCTATATGGGAATGGTTCGTAGCGGAGACGGGAGTTGAACCCGTGACCTCAGGGTTATGAATCCTGCGCTCTAACCATCTGAGCTACCCCGCCAAAAGGAGCGCAAAGATATAGGCAGCCACGTTTTAGTGTTCTGATTTTTTATTGCCGGCAGGCCAACCCCAGATGAAGCTTTCGTTGCAGCTTGTCCTGAACCTGATTCTGGATTGCACCTCGCGGGGCCCGTGCAGCTTTATGTATGTTTGAGTTGCTATATGAACGGAAATAGGTAATGCATTTGGAATAGGATTTTCCCCGCATCCCTGCGACTCTGCATCTCTGCGGCTCTGCGGGAAAAGGCTTGCAAAGGAAGGCAACGAACAAGTCTTGTTCGCAAGCCACTACCAGTTTTAAATGCTATTATGGATAGGGGAAACCTGACTTGATAATTTGAGGATTCTGACTCAAATTATTTTTAAAAACAAAGGCTGCCCTTTTGAGGCAGCCTTCGATTAAAGTATAGGTGTAATCGTATTTGCAGTCTGGATTTTAGTTACCAAGATAGCTTTTCAGACGGACGCACTTGTTTTCGGTTCGTAGGCGGCAGATAGCTTTGTCTTTGATTTGACGGACCCGTTCGCGGGTCAGGGCAAATCGCTCGCCGATGTCTTCCAGGCTCATAGGGTTGTCCACTCCGATACCATAAAAAAGAAGCAGAACATCGCGCTGTCGCTCACTCAGCAGGCGCAGCGAGCGGCCAAGTTCGCAGCGAAGTGAGTCAATATGATCCAACTCAGCATCCGTTGCTTCGGCATTGGGGTTGACTAACACATCAATCAGACTGGATTCATCGGTATCGCCAATCGGGGCATCCATACTCACGTGACGGGCTGCAACGCCGAGGGTAGTTTCGATTTCTTCCAGACCAATATCTAGAATATCCGCCAACTCTTCAACGGTTGGCTCGCGTTCAAATTCTTGCTCCAACATGCAGTAGGCACGATTGATTTTGTTGCTCAGACCTACCTTGTTGAGAGGTAGTCGTACAATGCGGCTTTGTTCAGCCAATGCCTGAAGGATACTTTGGCGAATCCACCATACAGCATAAGAAATAAACTTAAAGCCTCGTGTTTCATCGAAACGTTGAGCGGCTTTAATGAGGCCGAAGTTGCCTTCATTAATCAGGTCGCTCAGGGTGAGGCCTTGGTTCTGATACTGCTTGGCCACGGACACTACAAAGCGCAGGTTGGCTTTGGTGAGGCGGTCCAATGCTCGCTGGTCGCCCTGGCGGATAAGTACTGCCAGCCGCACTTCTTCTTCCGGAGTGATTAGATCCACTTTGCCAATTTCCTGAAGATATTTCTCCAGACTCTGGCTTTCCCGGTTAGTGATGCTTTTCGAAATTTTGAGTTGACGCATGGACATAAGAAAAGCGATTGTTGGGGTTAAAGAATGGGGTTATCGAAACAAATTGCAGACACTGCTCAGACAAACTTATGGTTACCATCAATCCAAACCAAAAAATCTTAAGAGGCATTTAACAACTAGAAGACAAGCTTTAAGAGCCTCTTTGAAAATTTGATTTTGAAAGCTCAGGCCTTTTTCTATAATTGCACACCTAAGCAATTTACTCAAGCAAGCGTTCAATGGCCGCAAAAAAGAAGATTATCTACACACTCGAGTTTCCCATCCGCAGCTCACCAACCATCCTGTTTGGTTTCCTGTCCACTGCGGTTGGCCTACAGGAATGGTTTGCTGAAAAGGTTGACCAACGCGAAGACCGTTTCTATTTCACTTGGAATGGAGCCGTGGACGAAGCGATTCAAACTGAGATTTTTGACAACAACTACGTACGTTATCGTTGGGACTACTACGATGATGACGAGTTCTTTGAATTTCGTATCGAGCAGAGCCCTGTAACGAATGAGACTATTCTCCGCATTACGGACTATGCCGAGAAAGCCGACCTGACCAGCAGTCAGCAACTCTGGAATCAGCAGATTCAAAATCTGAAACACAGAATCGGGGCCGCCTGATTGGTTCTCCTTTAGATAGAATACTAGGAATCACCCGTCGTTTCACCGGCGGGCATTTCCTAATTCATGGCGTTCGCTTGGTTTGCATTTTTTCATTTTGATCTGAGACTTTCATTTGGGTGACCTTCCCCTTCCCAGATAATCTCGCTTCGCTGCCTGACTGTATCCTAAGTTCGCGTTTGCCTTGGTAAAAAAACTCGACATACTCATCATTCGCTCTTTCTTAGGGCCTTTCATCGTCACGTTTTTCGTGTCGCTGTTTGTGTTAGTGATGCAGTTTTTCTGGCTCTATATGGATGAGCTCTTGGGGAAAGGGTTCAGTGTCTGGATTATCCTGCAACTTTTGTTTTTCATGAGCTCCACCATGGTGCCCCTGGCCCTGCCCTTAGGCATCCTTCTGGCTTCCATCATGACCTTCGGAAGCATGGGTGAGTCTTTTGAATTAGTCGCTATCAAGTCTTCCGGAATCTCTTTGCTGCGCGTGATGAAACCCCTGGTCGTGGTTATTTCTTTTGTCGCCATCGGGGCTTTTTTTTTCAACAACAATGTAATCCCGCGTGCAAACCTCAGGGCTTTCTCTTTGCTGTATGACCTCCGAAATGCCAAGATGAGTTTCAATATTCGCCCCGGCGTTTTCAATAGTGAAATCCCAGGCTACACAATCAAGGTTGGTTCCAAAAGCGACGATGGTGCCACGGTACACAACATCATCATCTACGAACGGGGGCCATACGGCGGCAATGCGAGAGTAGTACTGGCTGAAAGTGGTGCAGTCAGCCCTTCCCCGGATGGAAAGTTCTTGATATTTCGACTAAGGAATGGATGGCGCTATCAGGAAGGCAGCGACGTAAATAACCCTAATTCCGGGCCCCACGCTACGCAAACCAGAATGCATTTTGCCCGCTACGACAAGATTATTGACCTCTCCGCACTGAAGCTTTCACGTTCCAATGAAGACCTCTTTAAAGGGGGCTACCAGATGATGAATGTCCGGCAGCTTCGGGATGACATTGCACAAATCCGAAAAACAAAACAACACGACATCAAGCTGAGCGAAGCCAATTTCGCTCCTTACCTCCCCGTTTATAGCAAGACGGATATTGGTAAGAATTTCAGGCACCGATTAGACGAAATAAATAGCCAACCAGCAGAAAATTTCGGCCCAAGTTTTATGGGTTATGTGCCAGATAGCGTCCGCGGAAAAGCTTTAGATGCAACCATTGCGAATGTGCGCAATGCCATTCAACTCATTGGCTACACTGCAAATAATGTCAGCATCAATGATGATAGCTTAGTGAAACGACAGATTGTCCTGCATGGCAAATTCACACTATCATTTGCCTGTGTGTTGTTGTTCCTGATTGGGGCGCCTTTGGGTGCCATCATCCGCAGGGGAGGCATGGGCATGCCTATCGTAGTGGCAATTGGATTCTTTGTACTCTATTTTATCATGTCGAAGGCGGGTGAAGAAATTGCCAAGGCGCGCACCATGCCGGCCTGGATGGGGATGTGGATGAGCACGGCGATGTTGTTGCCTATTGCCATTGTCATTGTACGCGCTGCACGGAACGATGCTCCGGTTTTCAGCAAGGAATGGTACTTCCGCATATGGCGCAGACTTTCACGTCATCGCCATCCTGCATCATAAAGTTTTAATAGAAAGCACTGTGCCCCGGCAACCCCGCTCATCCCTTAACCCCTGGTTTGTTTTCCCGTTTCTGGTTTGGGTGCTCATAGGCGGAATCCTCTTGCTGGTTTTCAACAAGAGTCAGCTATTTCTTAGCATCAATCGGCATCATAACGAGTTCCTGGATGTGCTGATGCGGGGGCTCACGTTCATGGGCGATGGTGCTGGCATTGTTGTCGTTTTGCTGCTGTTGATGTGGTTGTTTCCGGCCTGCCGCAATCGTTGGTATGTTTTAGCCGCTGTCTCTTGCACCGTATTCCCTACGCTGTTGATTCAACTAATTAAAAGCCTGGCTCAGGCTCCACGACCCCTGGAGTTTTTTAAACTCGAATTGCTGCAAAATCCCTCCTGGCTTCATATCCGGCCCGAATGGCCCCATCTCTATCAACGTTCTTTTCCTTCCGGGCATAGCGGAGGTGTATTTAGCCTGTGCTGTTTTTTGAGTATGATGCTCCCCTTTCGCCGGCGTTGGTTTGGGCTGCTTTTGCTATTGTTTGCCTGTGCCGTAGCCTATTCAAGACTCTACCTTGCGGCCCATTTCTATCTCGATATTTTTGTGGGCAGCCTGATTGGCGCTTCTGTTTCGGCTCTTTGTTTTGAATTGATACAGCTTTGGAGCCGGGGCGCACTTAGGTTAGAAAATCAACAAATGAGCTTTAATCAGCCCCATTGACAGATGGCAACCCGTCGAATTTATTTTCTCATCTGCATCGCTGCGGCCATCCTGTTCCTCCCTTTTCTCGGACATGTGCATCTGTTCGATTGGGACGAAATCAATTTCGCAGAATGCGCCCGGGAAATGATCGTGACGAAAGACTATCTGCGCATGCAGATAGACTACATGCCTTTTTATGAAAAACCACCCCTTTTCATCTGGCTGCAAGTGGCTTGCATGTCTTTGTTTGGGGTAGGTGAGTATGCAGCCCGACTACCAGATGCCCTGACAGGGATTGCCACATTGCTCACCTTGTTTTGGGCGGGTAGCAAGGCCCGTAATCAAAAGACGGGTATTTGGTGGGCGGTACTGTATGCTGCATCCTGGTTGCCGCAGATCTATTTCAAAAGTGGCATCATTGATCCTGTTTTTAACTATTTTATCCTACTGGCTTTCATTCAGGTCTGGCTGATGAAAGGGGGGCAGAAAAGGCTTTTACACGCCGCATTGGGCGGGTTGTTTATCGGACTTGCCGTATTGACAAAAGGTCCTGTTGCCATTCTTGTCTCAGGCCTGGCACTCCTCGTATTCCTGCTGATGCAGCGTGGCTTGAAGGGATACCACTGGACTGATTTCTTAGTGATGGCAGCCATTGGAATGCTGACCATGTTACTCTGGTTCGGGCCGGAAGCAGCTTTGCATGGCTGGACGTTCCTGAGGGAATTTATAGCCTATCAGGCTGGGCTTTTTGGCCAGAATATTGCCGACCATGAAGAGCCCTGGTACTACCATCCTATAGTGCTGCTGATAGGCTGTTTCCCTGCTTCACTTTTTTTATTCCAATGGAGAAAAAAGGAACAGGTAGAACCTCCGGCTGCTGCCGATTTCATGCGTTGGATGTGGATCCTTTTTTGGGTCGTGCTCATTTTGTTTTCGATTGTCAAGACGAAAATTGTACACTACTCCTCGCTCTGCTACTATCCACTTACCTACATCGCTGCCGTGCAAGTGACCCGCTTGATAGAAGATAAACGACAGATCCGCCGATGGGTGCAATTCGGATTACTGTTGATTGGTGGCTTGCTGGCTATAGCAATACTTTCCCTGCCTCTGGTTGGCATCTATAAATCCCAAATTATCCCGCTAATTCAAGACCCCTTTGCAGTAGGCAACCTACAGGCCTCCGTTCACTGGTCTGCTGCGGAATGTTTATTTGGTGGTTTGTATTTACTGGCTATCATTTATAGCGTAGCCTTGATGCGCCGGCATTTTCGCCGGGCCATCCTCCTGCTCTGTATCGTTCAGGTATTGATGATTCAAGTGGCCGTGTTGCATTTCAGCCCCAAGGTGGAAGCCTATTCCCAGCGTGCTGCCATCGAATTTTTTCAGAGCCTGGCCGGAAAAGATGTGTACCTGCATCCGTTGGGCTATAAGAGCTACGCACATTTATTCTACAGCCGTAAGCTGCCCTCCACTAACCCCTCTTATTATCACAGGGTGCATTCTGATGTAGGTGCATCTACTATCATGGAAGCCAATGAAGCCTGGCTGCTCAGTGGGCCATTAGACAAGCCAGCCTATTTCATCTGCAAAGTCAGTGACGCGAAACATTGGCGGTCTTTGCCTCAGCTTCATGAGCTCGGTGCCCGAAATGGCTTTATTTTTTTTGTAAGGTGGCCTTGAGGGGCAAATAAGAAGAAAAAATATCTCTGCTTTCTACCAACCATATTTTTGGGATTGCTGTCTTCTTTGTCGTTAGCACTAAGGGTATTCTGATTATTTCGAAAACCAACTTGTTCTAACAGCCAGGTCACCGCCTGGAGCCCGGAAATACTATTCAACTCTTTGCCTGAAGAGCTATTGAATAGCAAATCTTATTCTTTTCAATGTAGTCTTTGCGCAGGAATGTGCAGGCTGCAAAAAAATGGACAAAACAATTTTATGCCCAGACTACTCAGGCTAACCTTCTTCATTTGCACATAAACCTTTTTATGGGTTTTTGGCAACCAGATTCTTCTTTGACAGGTGCTACAAGTGCCTTTTCAGCAAAGTAGAAAAGAATCTATTTCTAAAAAGCGGCCGTGAAACAGCCCGCGGATTCTGGCCCTCAAAGGCCAACAGGCAGGTCTTTGCCCAGACCGCGGCTGCACGGCTCCATCATGCTCAAATAAATCACCTCCAATAATGAAACACTTACTCCCAATACATGCTGAGATGATGATAGCAATTTGCTTTTGTTTCATCTCTGTCCCTTCTTTTGCGCAACAATGGCCTGCAATGCCAGATCTACATGATGCGAATGCTTTCCGTCTGGAACACAAAAAGGCACCTGACCGCCAAAATACTTTTGGGCCGCGTATGCTTGCCTACACCTGGTATTCAGCAAAGGATTCAGCACTTAGCCCTATTGACTCAAGCCGCATAGAATATACTTCAAAATACACAACTCAGGTTCAGTCCCTATTGCACTTTCGCTTTCAGGAAGGCAACTGGCATCCATACGATCGCTACCTCTACTTCTATGATGCCCAAGGCGGAAATATCCAAACCGATTACCAGTTCTGGAGCAAGAATGGTGACAGTTTCCAAAATTTTATACGCTACAACTATTCCGTCAACTCAAATGGCGTAGCTACCGACTTGCTTTACCAGATTTGGGATAACGCCTCTTCAAGCTACCTCAATGGGATTTTCGAACACTACGATTTAAATGCCCGCGACCAAAGAATGAGTCGGCTCCAACGTTTTTGGGACAAGAATACTCAAGCTTGGAACGACTACCTGCAAGAAACAAACACCTATTCAAACTATGGACAATTACAGGAGCAAGTCCTTCAATACTGGAACAGCACCTTAAGCCTATGGGAATTCAAGAAGCGCTACGTCTGGTCTTTTAGCAACCCCACCGGCCATCAGGATGCAGATACTACATATGAATGGGAGAATTTCCACCATAGTTGGATGCCAAACGAATGCCATAACTATACTCTCAACCACGCTCATCAACCCAGCTTTGAAGTCAGAGAATTGTTCCTGCCGGGTGTCGTTGGCTGGTACTCCGTATCCCAAACAAGCAGCAAATACAACCCCTCAGGCAGCCTGTCGAGCGAATTGCTTCAAACATGGGATTCGTCCAGCATGAGCTTTGTAAACAACAGCAACACGCTTCATAGCTACAACAAGTCGGGACAGCAAATCGTAAATAGTACGATGAAATGGAATGGTACTGCTTGGGCTGTTGGCGACAATGCCAACCAAAGCTATTTCTACTATGAGCCTGCTCTGGAGATTCCAACTTCAGAATCAACAACATTGGAAATCATACTCAGCCCCTTACCGGCAAACACCTCACTTCAGTTGCGTGTGGGAAAAGAGACCGATTTAAAAAGCTTCCGGATTTTCCTTTTCGATATGCAAGGGCGAGAAATTGAATTGCCTGTTCGCTCTGTTTCACAATCATTGCTCAGCGCTTCGGTTGAAAATCTTCCAGAAGGAATGTATCTGCTACAAGCAAAGAGCCCTTCTGGTACAATCTTTACATGGAAACTACCCGTAAAGCACTAATCACTTTCGGCAAATTGTAGAAACGAAAAAAGTTGCCCTGAATAGGGCAACTTTTTTCGTTTTAGTCAGCCCATATTTCCACAATTCCTCGCCTCTACCTGTTGACAAGCTTTCCCCTGGATACGATTTTTTTGTTTGTCAGCTTCAGCGCCCTGATGCTGCTTTCGTTGCGTCGCACGTTTAGGGGCCAGTGCTAACATGTAGCTTTTCTCGTAGTATCTGTGCTTTCCGGGGTATAGCCGAGAAGCGAAATCATGCCCAAAGCTGTGATGGAAATATGTTCATTTCAACCTGCAGCGGATAAAGGGACCTGTTCACGTACTGAAAAAAAATGGCTGCCCCTAAGGACAGCCATCCAGTTGATTCCGAGCTTGGTTTATGCTAAGAAATAGGTATTACGTCCGGCGAGGCGTTCTACACGCACCTTGCCTTCTTTTTCCATATGTGCGAGTTGTGCATCAATGGCGGGCTCTTGCCAAATCCCTACATGACGCTCGCGCAGGGAGTGGCGGATTTCGCTCCGCTGACGGCCTTGGCCTGCGGCTTCCTTCAGGATATAAAGGACCTTACTCCGCCAAGTGCCATGTTGGGGGTAATCTACCGGTACGGGC
Organism: Bacteroidota bacterium; assembly: GCA_018267625.1. Taxonomy (GTDB): domain Bacteria; phylum Bacteroidota; class Bacteroidia; order Chitinophagales; family Chitinophagaceae; genus UBA1952. The sequence continues at coordinate 831 of JAFDYC010000099.1, read as the reverse complement.
ACGGTAGGCATATGCATTTCAGGGCGGGACTGAGCTTCGCTTTTTGCGTTTGAGAACAAACGAGTCCAAAGTTCAGCCTCTAGACGAGCTACCTGATTTTTTGCTTCTTGCAGGCGTCCAATTAATTCTTCCATTTGTAAAGCCGTTTGTTTGATACGGCAGGACAAAATAAGGGTAAAGCATTATGATTGACAAGTACTCAGTATGAACTTCCTACTATTCCTTTTGCTTCTTTCTGATATTTTAATCCTTTTTTCAATAGGGTTATTCGGGTAATGCCGGCATAAAAGAACAGGTTTCAAAACCCATCGTTACTCTTTTAGACTCTTTCTATTGCTGTTCTTTCAATTCATGCGATTGAAATAGTTCCTACAAAACTTGAAGTATCGAATTCAATGCAACAAGATGTTCTTGACCTTGTATCATCCCCCCAAAAAGAGAGGCCGCCTGTTTGGCGGCCTCTCTGATTTATTCTTTCTGGCTGATTAGCGCAGCAGAGTCACATTCCCCTGCTTCACGAAGGGCTTGCCGTGGTTGTCCACTGCTTCTACCGTATAGATATACACGCCCATCGGCTGCGGCTGCCCATTGAAGGTGCCGTCCCAGCCCTGGTTGATGTCGGAGCTCTCGAACACTTTCGCGCCCCAGCGGTTATACACCCGGAAGCTCTTCAGTGTGGCCGTACCCATGTGCAGCACCTTGAATACCGGGTTGGGTTCTGAGCCGGGGGAGAAGGCATTCGGCACCGCTATCGCGCTCTCCTGATGCACCAGCACATAAATCGAATCGCTGGCCTTGCAGCCGGCTTCCGTACTGCCATTCACGTAGTAC
>JAFDYC010000098.1 GCA_018267625.1 Bacteroidota bacterium | reverse complement strand
TGGCAATAGCTGTTATCTAAATATGAGCCGCAGCAAACCTAAAGGACGCAACGAAAGCTCCATCAGGGCGCTTCAGCCGGCTAAAAAAAAAAGAAACGAAGACCTCTTTCTGAGGCCGAATGACGCTGGGTATCCGAGTGGCTTAGAGGCCGCTCAGGCAAAGCCCGATGCTGTAAGGCACTACACCCGGGCCGGAGCCGTCTTTGAAGAGGGTGTTCAGGTTGTAGGAGCCGAAGAGGGAGAAATTGCCCCAGCCAATGCGGGCGGTAGCGCCAAATCGCCATTTATCCAGGTAGCGTTTGGTGTTTATCTTCTCCACCACCTTCGTTCCGTCCACGGTTCGGGAATCTTTCACGTGTGCCCCAACGAGTAGCCCGGCGCGTAAGCCGATGGCCGCTTTAAAACCCCGGTTCCGGTTGTCCATATTCCCGAAATAGCGCAGTTCAAAAGGTGCTTCCAGATAGGCGGTGGTTAGCTTATACTTTTTATAGTCGTAGGATTCTTTTTCAAAATGCACCTGCTGCCCTGCGGCGCCGGTGTCGGAGAGCCGGAGTTGCTGGTCCTGAAAATAAATATTGGAGGTGCCGATGCCGAGGCCGGCAGCAAACGAGAAATGACTTTTTTGAATCGGGAAATCGTAGCATAGATAGCCATTGAATCCGCGTCCGAAGCCCCCAATTTTCACCGAGTCGGGGGTCTGTGCCCAGGATTCATAGGTGAATTGCAGCATCAGGAAATCGCTGGAAGGCTTGGCGATGGCGCTGGCGGCAGCAGAAGGGCTGGGGGTGGAAGTTTGGGCTATTGCCGGAGACACGGCAAGCAGCGAGAGCAGCAACAGGCTACAGGAGCGAAAGAAAGGCATAAAGATTTCGGGCGGGCAAATATAGAAGCGGGTAGAGGCAAGCTTTGTTAAAAGCCCGTATTCAAGTGTTGAATCAATTAATAAGCACGGGTGCGTGAGGGCAGTTTTCAGAAAACAAAGCAGCCGCCCAAAAGAGCGGCTGCGGTTGTGTGGTTTTGGATGAGAAAACCAGCCTGGATTACTTAGTAGTCTTCATCTTGGCAGTGTCAGCGGCAGGAGCTGAAGCAGGAGCAGCGGCAGCAGCAGCGCTGTCAACAGTAGCAGGAGCGGGAGCGGGAGCAGCAGGAGCAGCAGGAGCCATAGCAGCCGTGTCCGTAGTAGTTTCAGTAGAGGTGCTGTTGCTGTTACCGCAAGAAGCAGCGAACAGACCGAATGCGAGGGCGAATACGCCGAGCTTTACAAGCTTCATGATCGTTTGTTTTTGTGTTAGTTTGACATTGATACCGGCTTTTTGAAAAGGTAACCCGCCTTCGAAAAAAAATTTTTCTGCCTGGTTCTGTTCCAGTTTTTGAAACCCGAACCGGATGGAAGTGAAAAATGAGCTTGCTCCGCCCGGGTTACTTTTGGGCCCATACCGTATTAATACGTGAACCAGCCATTGTACCCTACAGATGAGGAGCTGTTGCAGGAGCTTGCAACAGGCGCCCGGCAGGCTACGGCACAGGTCTATCGCAAGCATTACCCTACGGTGATGCGCTGGCTGCAAAGTGCCGGCGGTAGCGAAGCCGATGCCGCCGACCTCTTTCAGGAAGCAATGATGGTGCTCTTTGAAAAAGCCCGTAATCCTGAGTTTAGGCTGAGTTGCCGCATCGGCACATACCTATTTGCCATCTGCAAGCACTTATGGTATAAAAAGCTGGAACGTGACCGCCGGATGCCGCAGCTGGATGTAGCCCTTGAGCCGGATGCCTCTGCCTATGAAGATGACCTGAACATTCATCGCGAACGGGAAGAGCATTATGCTCAGCTCGATGCCGCCCTCGAATCGCTGGGCGAGCCTTGCCGCTCTCTGCTCCGCGCCTTCTACCACCAGGATAAGAGTATGCAGGAAATCGCCGCTGCATTCGGATACACCAACCCGGATAATGCGAAGACCCAGAAATACAAATGCCTCATGCGCCTGAAGAAAATCTTCTTCAACGCAAAGGCCTTAGAATAGATAGTGAACTATGAGACTCGAAGACGAACTATACATCGCGGAAGCCGCAGAAGCTGCCTTGACGGGCAAGCTCAGTGAGCATGATCAAGCCGTGCTGAACAGCCGTCTGGCTGCCGACCCGGAGCTGGCCCGCGCATACCACGAATACTACGATACCATTAGCAGCCTCCAAGTAGCCGCCCGCCGCAGCAAGTACAAAATCATGCTGCGCGATGTGCATGAAGAAACGATGGCTAAGAGACAGGGTATGAAACGGCTGATTATCCATTTCAATCCCCGCCTGCTGCGCAGTGCTGCCATGGCCGCTTCCATCGCCTTACTCACTTCTTTAGTTACCGTCTGGGTGATGCACGAACAGGAGCCTAAGAGCGCTTCCGCCCGTAACCTGCAACTTGTACGCCACGAATTAGCCAACCTGAAAGCCACCCAGGCGCACCAGCAAAAACAGATTCAGGAAATCCGGGAAAATGCCGATGCTCCAGCCCCTGCCGCTCAAAGCAATTATGCGGGCACCGGCTTCGCCCTTTCGAATGACGGCTACCTCATCACCAACTACCACGTGGTGGACGGCGCCGAATCTATCCAGATTCAAACCCGAAATGGCAAGAGCTATGCTGCCTCGGTGGTGGCCTACGAACCTAAAAACGACATAGCCTTGCTGCGCGTAAACAATAAACAGTTTCGCTTCGGTAAGGGTGAACTACCCTATTCGTTCCTTCCGGCAAAAGCACCACTGGGCGCTGCCATTTACACCCTTGGCTTCCCGCAGGATGAGATCGTGTATAACGAAGGTTACATCGCCTCCAGCAATGGCTTTCAGGGCGACTCCAACCAATATCGTCTCGAAGTGCCCGCCGGCCCTGGCCAAAGCGGTGCGCCTGTCTTGAACAATCAGGGTGAGGTAGTCGGCATCATCCGCAGTAAAGACGCTGAATCGGAAAGCACCACCTACGCCATCACTTCACGCACCCTCCTGCGCCTGCTACGCGATGTGCCTAAAGACAAGCGCCCCCGCCTACCTCAAGCCAATCGGCTGGGCCGTCTTAGCCGGGAGCAACAAATTGACCGGTTGCAGGACTACACCTGCATGGTTCAGGTGTACAAGAAGTGACCCAGGCTTGTTATCGAATTCTCTGGCTTCGTGCTGATGATTTTTGTCTGCTTCCGAAGAAGGCCCGGCATCCGTAGCAACCGGCTCTGAGTATGCTTTCAGGATTGCATCCATCGGCAATTATTCGCTGATGAGCAAAGGCTCCTGCTGTTTCTTTCCATGAGAAAAGCTCAATAACTGCACGGACCCTGCCCTGTGCGATGCAACGGAAGCCGCATCGGTGCGATGAAGCCGGCCGCCCAAAAAACACAGTGGTTAGAATATCTGAATAAGAGCTTAGAGCTTATCCAGCATCTGCACCAGCTCGGGCATTTTCACACCGCCATTCCAGGCTTTCACCAGGCGCTTCTGCCGATCGTACACCACCAGCCAGGGTACAGTAGTGGCTTTGTAGTACATGGGAAAGAAGAATTCGTAGTCTTTTCCCAACACGACATTTTTCAGTTCATCGAGGTGTTTCCGGGCGATAAAGGGCCGCAGTTCAGAGAGCGGCATGAAGGTGAACATGTAGAAGCGGGCCTCCTTCATTTGGGGCATGTACTTCAGCAGCGAATCGGTGACCATCTGGCAATGCTCGCAGTCGGGGGAGAAGAAAAACAGGACGCTGGGCCTGCCTTTCGGGATGTTGTAGGTGTTGAAGATGGTGGCGCTGTCGGGCAAAAGAATCTTGAAAGGAGGCAAGCTGGGGAACCGCTCGTAGGCCGGGAGCTGCATGGAATCACGGGCATTCATGGGGTGCTCCTGAGCAGAGGCGCTCAGGCCGCAAAGGCTGAGCAGCAGGCAAATCAGTAACGATTTCATTGGGTAAAGTTGGGCCTACAATTCATACGCCAGTCCTTCCTGGCTGGCGATGACGTTGGGAAAAATTGAAGCGGCTTCTTTCTGGAAGAGGGTGATATCGCGGTACTTGGAGGAATAGTGCCCCAGCAAGAGTTGCTTTACACCTGCCTTTTTTGCAATGAGGGCTGCCTGCTCTGCTGTACTGTGGTAGCGACTGGCAGCACGTTCGGCATTATCGCTGAGGTAGGTGCTTTCATGATAGAGCAAGTCTACACCCCGGATGTGTTCGAGAAAAGAATCTGTGTGAATGGTGTCGGCGCAGTAAGCATAACGCTTGGGCGAAGGGCCGGCTTCGGTGACTAATTCATTTTGAATAATGCGGCCTTCTTTGTCGGTATAATCTTCGCCGAGTTTCAGCCGGTCGTAGAAATAAGCGGGGATGCCAAAGGCGGCGGCTTGTTCGGGTAATAATTTGCGGCCCCGGGTCTTGCGGGTCACTAAAAACCCGAGACAAGGGATGCGGTGCTCCACCGGGAAGCAATGAACGGAAAACAGCTTCGTGTCGGTGAGTAAGGCAGGCCCTTCTGGCAGAGGGTGGAAGTGGAAGGGGTAGCTGAGTTCGGTAGCCACGATGGCAAACATGTCTTCGATTATCTGCTGCAATGGTGCATGGGCATAGAGATGCAGGGGTGTGGTCCGGCCAAGGAGGCTCATGCTGGTGAGCAAACCAAAGATTCCGTAGTAGTGGTCTCCGTGGAGGTGGGAGATGTAGATATGCTCCATATGCCGCCAGCGAATGCCGAATTGCTGCATTCGGCTTTGGGCGCCTTCGCCGCAATCAATGAGGATTTCCTGACCATAGAGGGATACCACCTGGGCAGTGGGGTTGCGTCCGTAGGCTGGAAGGGCAGAATTATTGCCGAGGATGGTGACTTTCATATCCAAAAGGCCCGGCAATTTAGGAAAGCTATACGGGTGGCAGCGGATGCTTTCGGAGGACTATTCAGATGAGGCAGCTAGCCGCAGCATCTTATCAGAGTTATCGGTTGATGCAAATGCGCACTACTTCGCCCGATGTTCCACTGATGGCCAAATCGTAGGTTTTGCTCCCGTCAATCAGGGTAAGATTAGGAGTATTTGGCGGGTCATTGCCTTCATAAAACAGCTCGATGTAAAGCACATTCAAACCGGGATGCAGGTGTAGTTTGAAGCGTTGTTTTCCCTGTGAAAGGGTCACATGATTCAGGAGTTGTTCTCCATTCATCTGCACACTGACCACATCGCCATCGGGCCTCCAGCCATCCCAGATTTCAAAAGAGAAATCATCGCCCGACCAGTGGTAGCTACGCTGGCAGGAATCCGGGGCCTGGGGTTTTGGAGCAGCCTGAGGAAGCAGCACCTGAATCGGCTTGGGTACTTCTTTTTTGGGGGGAGGAGGGGGGGGGGGAGTAGGTGGTGGCGGGGGCGCTGCAGGCTTTTCCTGAGCCGGGGGCGTGATTCGTACCGGTCTGGTTTCTTTGGCCCGTTCGATTTTCGGGACGGCCTTTGTTACCGGCTCTAAGGGGGGAGCATTGTCGGTGATGGTCATGATGCCATTGCCGCAGGGCGTGCCATTTCTTTGGTAGCTCTGAAAGGCTCCATTCCAACGATGCTGACCGTTCATCATGATGGTCAGTTTCAGTTGGGCGGCGAAATAGCAGTAGGTCTGGTAGGGCGATTCCGGCCCGTCCAAGGAGCCTATTTCCCGAATAATGAGGTCTGAAGGAGTTTTGAAATACCCTTCCACCGTAGCCTTGAGCCTGCTGCCTGTGCGGTAGCCTGTGATGCTGTATCCGGTGACTCTGCTGCCATTCACATTTAGCTCCAGGTAGTAAGAAACCAAGGGGTCATCGGCGAACTGAACGGTGCCTGAAAAACGAATCGTACGCTGTGCGGCAGCCAGACTGCAACACAAAAAACCACAGCACAAGAACATCAGGAATCGCATGTCGGGCAAAGCTACGCGGAGCGGCTTGTATGCCTTTTTCAAGTTCCTTTTATTTCCTGAGCCGAGTAGGCCGGAAGGGGATATTTCTCTTTTAAGAAAGGCTACCTCTTTTCGGGGTTCAATTCCTGATACAGCATGCGCACCAGCCCGTCCGCCAGTCCGATTTTAGGGACGAATATTTCATCGGCTCCGGCCCAGCGCATCACTGAAATATAGACTTGCAACGCCGGCACAATTACATCGGCCCGGTCTGCGCGTAGCTGATAGCGGTGCATCCGCTCGCTGAGGCTGGCGGCATTCAGTTCTTTATGATAATCGCGCAGTAATTCCAGGCTCAGGGTCTTGCCTTCCTTACGTTTCGAAAGGGAAAAAACCTTGTTGATATTGCCTCCGGTGCCGATGGCTTCTACAGGCTCATATCCTTTCAGTTGGTCTTTTACGAAGGCTTTCATTTGTTCCCAATCATTCAGGCTCACTAAGCCTTGCAGCAGGCGGATGGTACCGATGTTGAAGGATTGCTTGAAGACTAATTCGTTTTTTGAAAAAAAGCTTAGCTCGGTGGAGCCACCGCCCACATCTATGTATAGGTAACTCTTGTTCAGGGAACGGTTTTCCGCGATGTGTGTTTGGAACAATACATCGGCTTCTTCTTCACCGCTCAGGATGCGTAGTTCTATGCCCGTTGTCGTCTTGAGCTTTTCTATGATTTCGGTGCCATTAGCGGCATCCCGCATGGCAGAGGTAGCACAGGCGGCCAGAGCTTCCACTTGATAGATTTTCATCAGCAAGGCATAGCAACGGAGGGTGTCCGTCAGGAGCTGTTCTTTCTCTGGTCCTATCCTACCCTGTGTAAACACATCCATACCCAGCCGAAGAGGAATCCGCAGCAGGCTGAGCTTGGTAAAGTCAACACCGCCTTCATAAGGAGTGGCTTGGCTGATGAGCAGTCGGGCAGCATTGGAACCAATATCAATGGCGGCAAGGTTCATGCGGAATCAGGTTCTTTTAGAAGTCGTTTTTTTAGGATGAAGGGGAGCAGAATCGGGATATTTCTTCTGAAGCAGATAGTCGTAAATGGCAAGCTGGGCACGTATTTCAGGCTCTTCGTTCTTACGCGGCACATAGGCATTTCGCTGTTCATTGTCAAGGATACGGGCCTTCACGTTACCTGCACTTTGCAGCTTTAAGATGTCTTCCAGCTCCTGCTGTATTTCGGGGTCGAAGATGGGGCAGGCCACTTCTATCCGATGGTCGAGGTTGCGAAGCATCCAATCGGCAGAAGAAATAAAAACAAGCCGCTTGCCGGCATTATGAAAGACAAAAACACGGGCATGTTCCAGGTATTCATCCACAATAGAAATAGCCTTCATCGGCTTACGGAATGACTTCTGTTGGGTGTAGGCCCCACAGATGCTACGAATAATCAGGTCCACCTGCACCCCGGCGCGGGCGGCTTCATAGAGTTGGTTGATCAGCAGTTCGTCTGAAAGACTGTTGAGCTTGATGATGAGCGAGGCCGGTTTCTTCTTTCGGGCTGCTTTTATTTCTCTGGCAATCAGATTCATGAAATATCGGCGCATATTCCAGGGTGAAACGGGCATAGTCTTGCAGCGTTGCAGGCTCGCTACTTCGGGATGGGCCGCCATCAGAAAATCGAATACCCGGCCTGCATCCGCAAGGATATGACGGTTGGCCGTCAGCAGGCAGTGGTCACTGTAATAGCAGGCAGTTTTCTCATTGAAATTTCCGGTAGAAATAAAGCCATACATCTTCGTCTTGCCCGCCTCGCGCCGGCGGATGAGGCAGAGTTTGGCATGCACTTTCACATAGGGCTGCCCAATAAAGACACGCACCCCTTCTTCTTCCAGAATTCGCTTCCAGGCTAAATTGGCTTCTTCATCAAATCGGGCTCGCAGTTCGAGAACCACGCTCACCTGCTTTCCATTGCGCACGGCATTGATAAGCGCATGAATGAGCTTGGAGTCTTTCGCCAAACGATAGCCGGTGATTTTGATGCCTTGAACGAAAGGATCTATCGAAGCCTCGCGCACCAGGTCTATCAGGGAGTCGAATGAGTGATATGGAAAGTGCAACATCACATCGCGTGCATCAAGCACCTTCATGATACGGCAGGGCTGGCTTAATAAAGGATGTACAAAAGCGGCTCTCCTACCCGGTTGTACCCTGAAAAGGGAGGCAGGAAAGTCCATGAAGTCTTTGAAATTGTGGATACGCCCGCCCGGCACGAGATAGTCTTTACCGGATAGGTTGAGGCGGCGAATGAGGTAATCGAATAAGCCGGCATCTATGCTGCGGTCATACACGAAACGGTTGGCACGGCCCCGCTTACGGGCTTTTAGGCTTTTCTCGATGGCCTCAATCTGATTTGTGCTGAGGTCGTTGTCAATATCCAGTTCCGCATCTCGGGTCACTTTGATAAGGTATCCCTGGCAGCGGTCGTAGCCGAAAGGGGCAAAAATTTGCGGTAGTGACATGCGCATAATGTCTTCCAAAAGGATGACATGCCGCTCTTCATTTCCTGAAGGCAAAATCACAAAGCGCGGCAGCAAACGGTTGGGCACAGCAATAAGGGCATAGCGCGTACGCAGCAAAGCATCCGATGAAGCCAGCACGCAGGCGAGGTAGATGCTCTTGTCATTCAGTAAGGGCATACCCGGGATACTTTCCAGCATAAGCGGAACGAGCTGGGTACGTACCTCCTGATCGAAATAGTTGCGGGCAAAAGCTCGTTGTGTTTCCGTCAACTCTTCCGGGGTCTTGATGAAGATGCCTTGTGCAGCCATGCAGGTAATGATGTCGGCATAGGTCTCATCAAATTGCTGTTGCAGCATCAGCAGGCGATACTGAATCTCTTTCAGGATTTGGGCCGGCTGTTCTTCCAGATGCTCTCGTACCGATTTCCCCAGCTTCAGCATCCGCTCCAGAGCCGCCACACGCACCCGAAAAAATTCATCGAGGTTGTTGGAGTAAATGCCGATAAAGCGCAGGCGCTCCGAAAGCGGTACGGTCGCATCGCGGGCTTCCTGCAACACACGGGCATTGAAAGAGAGCCAGGATAAATCCCGAACGATGGTTTTATGCGTGCTTTTCAATGATTGCCGGAGGCGATTTCTTCTCCATCCCAACAAAAATAACGTCCCATCAAGGGCTGGTCTTTCCGCCTATTGCCAACCTGCGTTCCTCAACTATAGCGCCGTCCCGCATCACCAGCGTACGGTCGGTGCGGGCGGCCAGGGCTTCGTTGTGCGTAATGAGGATAATGGTCTGCCCCAGCTCTTCCCGCAGGGAAAGGAAGAGTTTATGAATCGCTTCTGCATTGGCCGTGTCTAAGTTGCCCGTAGGCTCATCCGCCATCAGGAGGGCCGGCTGATTGATGAGTGCCCGGGCAATAGCTACACGCTGGGCTTCACCGCCCGACAGCTCGGAGGGCTTATGCTGCACCCGCATACTCAGGCCTACCCTTTCCAGCATTTCTTCGGCACTTTGCAGGCCGGCTTTCCGGCTTTTACCGGCAATCCAAAGTGGCATGGCCACATTTTCAAGTGCCGAAAATTCGGGTAGCAAATGATGCTGCTGAAATACGAAGCCCAGGCGCTCATTGCGGAAGCGGGCTTGCTTGCGTTTACTCAGGCTAAACAGCTCCGTGTCGCAGATGCGTACCTGCCCTTGGTCTGGCTTATCTAAGGCACCCAGCAGGTGCAACAGGCTGCTCTTTCCCGCGCCCGAAGGGCCTATGATGGCCAGCATTTCCCCCTCGGCCACCTCCAGCGAAACATCCCGAACCACCTGAAGGCTACCGTAGGATTTATGGAGGTGTTGGGCCTGTAGCATCATCACGAGTTTGCGGGCCGGACGAAGTTGCAGCATTCAGCTTGGATTGCCGCCCGCCCCGGACAAACGAACTTCTGGCTAAGGCTTTGAAAACATTGACAAAGGCCCCCCTTTTCAAAGACCTTTTCCCCTACTTTTGCCCGCGTTCACTTTTAAAAATTCTATTCAATTAAAATATGTTCTGGACTCTTGAACTGGCATCGCATCTGGAAGAAGCGCCCTGGCCTGCGACAAAAGACGAACTGATTGACTACGCGATCCGCTCCGGAGCCCCCCTTGAAGTGGTTGAAAACCTGCAGGAACTGGACGACGAAGGGGAAGTGTATGAAGGCGTAGAGGACATCTGGCCCGACTACCCCACGCAGGAAGACTTCTTCTTTAATGAAGACGAATATTAACGGATAGCCCCTCCGTATTCCCTGCGCCGGCGTGTTCCTGTGTTTCTGGAGTCGCTATGGCCGGTCGGCTTCCGATAAATAGCGCAACCAGAAAGCATGCTGTCCTTTGGGCAGCTTTTTTTTACCGGAGATTTTTTTGGGGTAGCCGGCTCTAGTTTCCGGCTGTAGCTTCTTTGCAGTCTGCTTCCTAAAAATCAATACAAGCGTTCCACTTGCCATTGCCCCGCCTGGTTATACAGCCGGTTGATACCGGGTTTTAAGCCGGTTTTGAAGCTGCCCAACGTATCCTCCATACCTAAGGCACACGCACCATTGAAGCAGGCCCAGCGAAGCAACAGCTCCCAGCCGAGGCTAAAATTTTGTTCCAGAATCTTGAGCTCTTCCAGAATGCTGAGCTGCTTGTTGGAGGCTAAGCTGTCGGTGCCGATACAGATGTTTTCCGTCATCCGGCGAAGCATCTGCACATCCGGCAAGCAGGATTCGATGTATAGGTTTGCTGCGGGGCAAAGGCACCAAAAAACGGCTGCATTCCGAAGCATTGCAAAGGCAATATCCGCCGCTGAGCTGTACGTATTGTGTACCAGGATGAGCGGATGATTTTCGGCGATGAGTGGGAGATAAGCCTGTATGGGACGAGCCGCAGTTGTCTGGAAATAGGCATCGTCAACGCCCAGGCCTTCTAGTAGCTCCCGGACCGGGCCTGTCTTCTGACGGAAGTATTCAAATTCTGCCAGGCTCTCGCCATTATGCACGGAAAGTATGCTACCGGATTCATGTCCGGAAATTAGCCGGAACAAAGCGGGCGAAACTGAGTAGGGCGCATGGGCAGTTAGGGACTGACGCAATAGGATACCCTGCCCCTGCTGTGCTGCAAATTGCCGCTCAATTTCCTGTGAATAAGCCAACCGGGCAGGTGCCTGAGCTTCTGTGAATCCAATGCACTCCACGAAAGTGTGCATGTGCAATTCCTGGCGTAGGCGCAGGTCAAGCGTATCATTCCCATTGGCGATGTCGCCTACAGCCACCACACCATTTTTCTTTAATTCCTCATAAGCTTTCAGCCGGGCAGTTTTTTTCTGTTCATCAGAATAATGGCCGCGAAGCTGCATGACAGCCTGCAGAAAGGAGATAAGGCCCCTGCCTTCCGGAATGGCAGCCCGCAGATGCGAAAGCTCTAAATGGCAATGTGCATTGATAAAGCCCGGGCAGATGATACCGTCCAGGTGATGCACAACCTCATTAGGTTGCTGCTTCTGAATGTTCAGAATACGTCCTGTAGCATCCAGCTCGAGGCAGCTACCTACTGGCAGGAACTGCTGCCCGTCGTGTATCTGATTGGCGGTAATCCATCGGTTGTTCATCACAAAAAAGTGAACGCAGGAAGCTTGCTACGAGCGAAAGTGTTTTAAGGCGATCACTTCTTTTTCTGTCAGGAAACGCCATTGGCCCCGGCTCACATTCTTCTTTGTGAGGCCGGCATACATCACGCGGTCTAGCTTTTCCACTTCATAGCCCAGATGCTCGAAGATGCGCCGTACGATGCGGTTTCTTCCGCTGTGAATTTCCAGTCCTATTTCGTTTTTCTTCTCTAAGAATGCGAGGCGGTCCACGGTAGCGAGGCCATCTTCAAGGCTGACACCTTCGAGGATTTGGTCGAAGTCGCGCTTGGTCAGTTCTTTGTTCAGGTGGACCTGGTAAATCTTTTTGTGCTCATACTTCGGATGTGAGAGTTTTTGTGCCAGGTCACCATCATTGGTCAGCAGCAACACGCCGGTCGTATTCCTGTCTAATCTCCCCACAGGGTACAGGCGGTCATCACTGGCACCGGCCACAAGTTCCATCACGGTTCGGCGGCCTTTGTCGTCTTCGGTGGTGGTGATGAAATCTTTGGGCTTGTTCAGGAGCACATACACAAAGTGTTTTTGAGGCTGAATGGGCTTGCCATCTAAGGTCACTTTATCATGAGCTTGCACGCGGTAGCCCGGCTCGTTCATCGTAGCGCCATTCACTTTCACCCTGCCTTCTTTGACAATGGATGCCGCATCCCGGCGGCTGCTGATGCCGGCATGGGCGAGGTATTTGTTGAGCGTCATCGGGCCCGTCTTCACTTCCGTATTCCACTTTCCGGGCTTTCCGGGATTAGTGTGTTCTTCAAACTCTTCGCGTTCAAAACGGGTTCTGTTCTTGCCGGCATCTTTACGATAGCCCCCTTGCTTTGAAGGCCCCGAGGGCTTTTGCCTGAACGATTTTTTTCGGTTGTCGAATCCCTCTTCTTCAGGCTTGCGAGAAAAGGTTTTCCTGAAGGTTCCTTCCTCCGGGCGTGGCCTGGGTTTCCGGCTTCCGGCTGCTCCACGTTCCGTATGGTCTTTCTGCCCCTCTTTTCGGAATGTTTTTTCAGACGATTTTTTAAACGAATCCTTTCTTTCAAAGCGCTTCCCTGGGAATGGCTGTTCCTCTGGCGTTTCTCTGCGGAAAGGTTTCTTACCGGGCCCCTCGGACTGGCGCATGTGGGAAGGCTTGTCGGCGGTTCTTTTCCGAAACGAATCGGGGCGTTCATCCGGGTGCTTACTATAGCTGCGCCGCTCAGCCGGGCCCTCCTCTTTATGTGAAGTCCTGGGGCTTCTGGGGGCCGGTTTCTTTCCGGTATCCTTACGGTTATAGTGTGTCTCGCCGCGTTTCCCGGTGCCTCCTGCTGACTTTGCCATAGCTGAATGGTTGAAAAAAATAGATTGCCTGAAGCCCGATGCTTCATCGCAGCCGGCAAAGGTATAGGCTGCCTCTTGCTGCAATGGAAATTGCGCATTTGTGGAGCGAAGTATAGCCGGAACAATATTTATTAGTTCCCGTACTCTGATGAAGCTTCCATTTCTAACTGTCCTGAATTTAGGCTCAGATCAGCGCCTTCCCTTTTAGAAAGCACTAGGTTTCAGCTCGCCATCGCTCCCGTTAACTAAAAG
>JAFDYC010000097.1 GCA_018267625.1 Bacteroidota bacterium | reverse complement strand
CTGACTGTGAGCTGGACTTCATGCAGCTCCCCTGCCGACTGAATGCGCATCTGAAATTTGCCACTCGAAGGGTTGGGGTATAGCTGCATATCTACCCTGCTGCCCAGACTGGGCACACTGCCCGGGACCAGGTCAAAACCGAAGTCTAGATTACCACCAGCGGTACTTATTTGATAATTTGTTGGCCACTGCTGTAAGGCAGCACTATCTCGATAGCCATACATGGATTTCACCCTTATGTCTGTATTCATCGAGCTTGAATCAGAAAACACAATCCAGCCATTGGGCATGGGCACTCCGAAGTCGAACTCGACCACCAAGTTTTGTTCCGTACTGGCGTTGTAGTGAAAGCCGTTGCCCATCAGCGGGAACTTCCACCAATAGCTCCAGACATTCAGTAAATCCTCTTGGACGGAATCGGCCTTAAAGACCGTTGTCAACCCCGTGATAAAGGTGTCCCGTACGCCATTGAGCAGGGATGAAATTCTCTTGAATGAATCTCGTTGGGTATAGCCCATCTTTATCTCCACATTGTATATAGTGGAAATCATACGAAACAAGTTCGCACCCCTTACCCAGAAATAAATATTCTTTATCTCCCCGCTTATGGGCTTGGGTGTGAAATCACTATCGTAATAGATGAGCTGTATCTTCCTGCCTCGTGCTGGCGTATCCAAACTCCCCCCCGCATTATTGTAAATCCATCCACCTGGAAACAAAGCATAGCTTTGTTTCTTGATATACTGAGGAGTGCCTTGTGCCGTGCTGAATAGTGGGGCGAACAAGCATAATAATAGGATGCTGAGTGCCAGGCTGCACCGTGACGTTCTTGTATTCATGTCTTTATAGAATTTTGAAGTGAATAAGGCTGAAAACACGCAGCCCGTTTGGGTACCTAGCGGGTTTTCAGCCTATAAATGAGTCTCTTACAACTTGGTGAACTTACGGCGTATCAGGCCGGTTTCTAATCCTATTTCCACGAAATATGTTCCTGGAGCAAGCGTACGGGTTGGCAACTCAACCTGGCCTTGCCCCTTTGCCAAATCAAATTCATCAGTCAATAGCTTTTTGCCGTCAACGGTACTGATGCTCACGTGCACTGGACCAGAATATTCCTTTATCGGAACGATTAGCGATGATTCCACTGGGTTGGGGCGAAGTTCCCCAACTGTAGGATGTATGCTTCCTTTTCCAGGAATACTACCCGTGCCGGTAGGTGAAGACCGATACCCGGTACCGCCAATACAGGTTTCAAAACATTTTTGGTCGCAATCTGTCCCTGTGGTAGGGTCATAAGCTGTTGCACAGATAATGTATGATCCACTGCTTGGGAACGTATAAATAAACGGAGAAGTTGACGGCAAGGAGGAAACCATAGTCCCATTAACGCTCCAATGAACCCAATTGCCCGAGGGCGTAACCGTAGGTGTGTAGCTGCGCACATAAGGAGCACTGAGGGCACCACTGAACTGGATGTCATCTACGCTGCAGGGCGTGCCCGGGCCGGAACCACAGGGACAGGGTGGAAGATACTTGGAAAAATCACTGGGGTACATTGCATTCTCGTACATCCACAGGTCATCTATTTCTCCATCAAACCATGTAAAATTTCCGCCACCAAAATCCCCTTTCCCAAGCAACAAGTCCAACAAAGGACAGGGAGCGCTGAAGACATTGGGCCAAGTGTAGCCGGCGGAACTTACAAGGATACCATTTACATAAAACTCAAGCTTTTGTAAGGCTCCAGCAGGCCTATTGACAATAGTAAGGCAATACCATTGTCCTGCTGTGATACCAACTCCAGAACCTATAGCAGGTACGGAAGTACCGCCCAACGATGCGCTAAAGACCTCGCCCGTATTGGCGGGTCCGGTACAACTGCTACTATAGGTAGGACTGTTCCCTACATCAATGGAATAGTAAGTATTCATGCCGCGTGGGTTATCATGCGACAAAATCGTATTCCATTGGCAGGTTGCGGGGTTTTTGTTGAATCCATTCACCCGTACCACCGCATGAATGGTCCATTCATTACTGCAAAAATCCTGACTACCGGGAATTTGCACATACTGTCCGGGTTGAAATCGGAGGGCGTGGTCTGTAACTCCATCACATCCCGGCACATTCGTGCAACCTACAATAACTCCGTTGTGGCCATTCCCGCTGACATCCGGCAGCGTGGAGCCTATAATATTGTTGAAGTCCCAGTGTGCCCTCAGGATATATGGTCCCTGAGCCTGTGTTTTACTAAGCCCTGCCACCATGAGCAGGAAGATTAATCCAAATACGCGAAATACATTTGCCCCTGGGGGGGGGGGGCATGTTTGACTGAAAATTTCCTTTTCATTTTATTTGGGTGCCATTAGAGGCAAAGCGAATCTAAGCAATACGTTAAGAAAAACTAAAAGGACGGCTCGTTAATGTCCCAGATATTTAGGGATTTAGCGCAATTTCTGCGGTAAATATTCTGCACCACGCGATGTCTGCCTGTCGTGAAATCGGGGAGCTTTTTTAGGCTTACCCTTGCAAGCCAGCACCCATAATCTTCATCAGTCTTGGCGGCTTCCTACTTTTGCCCCCTCATGGTTCGTGCTTTCACGAACCAGTTTCTTTTATGGACTATAATTTCTCCGAGATAGAGCAGCGCTGGCGTACATGGTGGAAAGAACATGCCATTTACAAAACGACCCACGACCAGAGCCGCCCCAAGCAGTACGTGCTCGATATGTTCCCTTATCCCAGTGGCGCCGGCCTGCATGTGGGCCACCCGCTGGGCTACATCGCATCCGACATCTACGCACGCTACAAGCGCATGAAGGGCTACAACGTGCTCCACCCGATGGGCTTCGATGCCTTTGGCCTGCCTGCGGAACAATACGCGCTGGAAACCGGCCAGCATCCCGCCGTCACCACCGCTCAAAACATTGCCCGCTACAAGCAGCAACTCGACAACATCGGCTTCTCTTACGATTGGGATCGCGAGGTGATCACCTCCGACCCGAACTACTACAAATGGACTCAGTGGATTTTCATCCGCCTCTTTCATGCCTGGTTCGACCGCAACAGCCAGCGTGCCCGGCCCATCGCAGAGTTGATAGCCGCTTTTGACAAAAATGGAAATGCCGGCATCCCCATCCCGGGCGAAGAAGACACCGTATTCAATAGGGAACAATGGAAACAATGCAGCACTGCCGAACAACGTGAGATACTGATGAAATATCGCCTTGCCTACCTCGACTGGGCAGAAGTGTGGTGGTGTGAAGCCCTGGGCACCGTGCTGGCTAACGACGAGGTGATCAACGGAGTGTCAGAACGGGGCGGCCATCCCTGCGTACGCAAGAAGATGCGCCAATGGATGCTGCGCATCACAGAGTATGCCGAACGCCTGCTGGCCGGCCTGGAAGGGTTGGACTGGAGCGAGGCCATGAAGGACATGCAGCGCAACTGGATCGGCAAGAGCTATGGCGCCGAAGTACGCTTCGACCTGCGCGACCACGACGGACACATCAAGGTGTTCACCACCCGCCCGGACACACTCTTCGGTGTGGACTTCATGGTGCTGGCGCCCGAGCACGAAATGGTAGGCCGCATCACCACCAAGATGCAACAGCAGGAGGTGGCCGAATACAAACGCTATACCCAGCGCCGCTCTGAGCGCGAGCGCATCTCCGAAACGAAAACCGTAACCGGAGCCTTTACCGGAGCCTACGCAGTGCATCCCTTCACGCACAAAGCCATCCCCATTTACATCTCCGAATATGTGCTGGCAGGCTACGGCACTGGGGCCATCATGGCGGTGCCTTCCGGCGACGAACGCGACCACGCTTTCGCGAAGCACTTCGACATTAAAATCACCAACGTATTTGGTGCGCGATACGATGGCACTGTGGCCTATTCCGACAAAGAAGGAACCATCGAAGGCTCCGATTTCCTGTCTGGCCTGCCCGTTCCCAAAGCCATTGAAGTGGCCATCCGCGCCCTGGAAGATGGGGGTATCGGTACCCGCCGCGTGAACTACAAGCTTCGCGATGCGGGCTTCTCCCGCCAGCGGTACTGGGGCGAGCCTTTCCCAATCACCTACCAGAACGACATCCCCTACACCAACGATGAACCGGAGCTTGCCAACACTCATTCCGCGCTACCGCTCACGCTGCCTCATGTGGACAGCTACCGGCCAGGCCCTGAGGGACAAGGGCCCCTCGCCAATATTGAAGACTGGGTGCATACGCCCCAAGGCACCCGCGAGACCAACACCATGCCCGGCTATGCCGGTTCCTCCTGGTATTTCTTCCGCTACATGGATCCGCATAATGAGCAGGAATTTGCCAGCCGCAAAGCCACCGATTATTGGCAGCAGGTGGACGTGTATGTGGGCGGCACTGAGCACGCCGTTGGGCACCTGCTCTACGCCCGCATGTGGACGAAAACATTGGCGGATTTAGGCTACGTGGCCTTCGACGAACCGTTTAAGAAACTGGTCAACCAGGGGATGATTCAGGGCAGCTCCCGGTTTGCTTACCTCAATCGCGAGCAGAAAAAATTCAGCTCCTTCAGCGACCAACTCAAGGCAAATCAGCCCGGCGCACTGGAAGCTATTCGCGTGTCTGTGGACCTCGTGGATGGCTTGGTGCTGGATGTAGAAGCCTTTCGAAAGTGGCGCCCCGACTACGCCGACTTCCGTTTTGAGCCGGCGGCAGATGGCAAGTTCTATTGCAGTGCCGAAGTAGAGAAGATGTCTAAGTCCAAATACAACGTTGTCAACCCCGACGACATCGTGGCTAAATATGGTGCAGACACTTTCAGGATGTATGAGATGTTCCTTGGCCCCATCGAGCTGAGCAAGCCCTGGGACACACAAGGCATCGAAGGGGTGCATCGTTTCCTTAAAAAACTCTGGCGGCTTTACCTCAACGAAGCCGGCGACTGGCTGCCTACCGACGTGCCTGCTACCGAAGACATGCTCCGTAGCCTGCATCGTACCATCAAAAAACTGGGTGAAGACATTGAGCGCTTTGGCTTCAACACCTGCGTCTCTGCACTCATGATTTGCGTGAACGAACTGAGTGTTTCCGGATGTCGTAATGAAGGAATATTGGAATCATTAGTTCGCATCCTGGCTCCTTTAGCGCCCCATCTTTCCGAAGACTTATGGCATCGTTTCGGGCATGAAGGCTCCGTGACGATGGCCGATTGGCCGGCATGGGAAGCGGCATTCCTCACAGAAAGCAGCAAGACCTATCCTGTAGCCGTCAATGGCAAGCCCCGTACCGAGATGAGCTTTTCTTTAGACGAAAACGAAGGCAATATCCGCGAAGCCGTACTGGCCAATGAAACCATTGCCAAATGGCTGGAAGGTCGGGAGCCGAAGAAGTTTATCTACGTAAAAGGAAAGATGATTAATGTGGTCGTGTGAGGCAGAAGCCTATTGAGGATATACTCTTTGCTCAAATTACTTTTCCTTTCCAGCGCCCGGATTTCAGGTATGAATACCCGCAAATCAGCAGTGCCGTCCAGTACACAAACTCGGAACACCAGGCCCAGGTGAGCCCCATTTGTGCACGTTGGATGACGAAGTAGCAATATATCAGGTAGCATCCTACACAGATAATCTCGATAATAAGGTTGACATTGGTATTTCCCGTGCCGATGACACCGTTGAACAATACCGAGGCCAGGCTCATCATCAGGCTGGCACACACAATCACATACAGGCTGGGCAAGGCTAAGGCAACCAGAGATTCGTCCTGGGTAAATAACCTCAGATAACCCCTTGCGTTCAACATCAGCACGGCGCTCAGTACGGCAGCAACACTAAAGCTGAGGACAATGATTTTTAAAATCAGCCGAGGCACCTGGTCGCTCTTCCCTTGCCCGATGATATTACTCACGCTCATGTTGCAGGTAGTGGCAAATGCCCAGGTGGTGGTGCCGAGTACGCCGAATGTGGGCCTCAGAATTTGCGAAGCAGCCAGTTCCCGCTCGCCGAGGTGCTCCACGAAAATGAAAAACACCTGCCAGCCGGCAATGGAAAAAAAGTACTGAACGACCAGGGGCAGCGCCACCCGAATCATACGCCGGATGAGCCGGACGTCCAGCGACAGGTGTTCGCGAATCGGGAACTCAACAAACAATTTCCGGAGGTAAAAAAGGCCCCACATGACCGCGCAGCCTCCCAACTCAGACAACACAGACGCAATGGCTGCCCCATTCAGGCCCAGGGCAGGAAAACCATAATGCCCAAGAATAAAACCGTAATCAAGCAGGATATTAAGCCCCGTTGCCGTGAAGGAGCCCCAGAGCAGGTATTGGCTGCGGGCCGTGGAGATATAAAAAGCATTCGCCAATTGCGTAAGCATCAAAAAAGGCAGCCCCCACACGCGGATAAACAGGAACGACACCGAGAGGTACACATGCTCGGCACTGGACAGGCTAAAACCGAAAATGAGGGGTGCAAACCACATGCTGACAATCATCAGGGAGAGCGCCAGAAATAAGGTGAACATTCCGCCATTACACAGCAGGCGGGTGATCCCCGTGCGGTCGTGCTGGGCGGCACGCCGCGAAAACTGAATCTGCACACCATTCGCCAAGCCATATCCAATCATGGCCAGGATGAGGTAATAAATCCCGGCTACCCCATTCACAGCCAGCTCGCGCTCACCTACTTTCCCTAAAAAGAAATTATTGGTGAGGTTGTTGATAATCGGGATGAGCAAAGCCAGCGCGATGGGCGCTGCGGTACGTGCGATATACCGGTAAGAAACGGAGGCCTGCAAGGGGTAAAAATCTTTGTCGTGGGGATGGGGAAGACGCTATACGCTTGGCGAATCAAGCTTGCCAAAAGCTACTGTCTGGCGGCTTTCGGCGCGTCTTAAAACGCAGGGTTCGCGAATTTATTCTATAATTGCCGCTCCCCTAAACCATGCTTACCGATACGGCCGACACACGGCAGCGAAGCTATCGCGCCCACGAGCAAGAGAACCTCCTGAGTGAGGTGGAAAGCGTGTTGTGTGTGCTGCATCCACGTTCCATTCTTCTGGGTGGTTTCAATGCCGGAGGTCAGGCAATTTTGGCGCATTTCTGTGATTATGCCCCGCCTCAGCCGAGCTGGGACACCTCTTTCTTTGAATCCCGCTTCATGTCCGAAACCTTGTTGGGCATGCCGCAACTCATCAAAGCGGTGTTTGTTTCCAGCGAAGAAGAAATGCTGATTCCGGAATCGCTTTTCCAGGAAAAGAATGCCCACGACTGGCTGCAAAAATTAAACGGCTCCAGCCCCAACAATGTATTGCATCAGTATAAGCTGGCACAGCCTGCGGCCCGATATGCTTTCATGCTGCCTGCAGCTATGGAAAAACTCCTGCATCGTTATTTTGGCTCTATCCCTCTGTTGCCGCTTGCCGCTTATCAATTTCACAAGCCCGCAAATG
Source organism: Bacteroidota bacterium (assembly GCA_018267625.1). GTDB lineage: Bacteria > Bacteroidota > Bacteroidia > Chitinophagales > Chitinophagaceae > UBA1952. Next base: position 43,080 of record JAFDYC010000097.1, on the reverse strand, counting down.
AACAATACCTCTTTCATTGCCTGGCCGGTGACGGTTCAGCCACCGCTTCGCTCTTTCATTCCGGGCGCTTGCTTTGGCACCAGCAGTTTGCTTGCGATGTTGCCGAAGACCTCGCCTGGAAGGCCGCCAGCCTCTGCCGCGAACTGCATATACCGCGCATAGATATGCACATCGAACTGGCCCTGCTCTCGGACCAGAACTTCTATTTCGCAACGGATCTGGAGCGCTATTTTCCAAAAATCAAATGGACGCGAAACCTGGCAACCGAGGATGGCCCCTGGGCTCCTGCCTTGTTTTTACTCCAGCAACTTTTCGCGTGCGTGTTGTAGGCGGCAAGCTCGGTGGCAGAAGGTTTCAACCACCTTCCGGCCTTCCGGCACGACCAACCACCGACCTGGCCCGGGAAGCTTTGTTCAACATACTGAACAACATCCTGACTTGGGAAGGAGCCGAAACACTTGACTTATTTGGCGGCGTAGGCAGCCTGAGTTATGAACTGCTGTCGCGGGGGGTAGCCCGGGTGACCACCGTGGAACAGGATGCTGCTTCAGTTGCTTTCATTCGTAAGACGGCTCAGGACTTTGGCGTAGGAGCCTCCCTGAATCTGCTGCGCATGGATGTGTTTCGCTTTTTGAAAAAAGACGAACACCGGTATTCGTTTCTATTTGCCGACCCACCCTATGCCTTGCCCCGTATGGGCGACTTGCTGGCACTCATGCTGCCGCGCCTCGAAGAAAATGGCCTGGCCGTACTGGAACACGACCACCGGCATCAGTTTGAACCTCATCCTCATTTCCTGCGGGCAAGGGCCTACGGCGATACGATTTTCAGTTTCTTTACCCAAAGTCCCCAGGAGCAGAATACCCCGGAAAGCTGAGAATTTTTGCTTCTTTTCTTGAAGAATATTCAACCCGAACCGCAACATAATTTCGAGCAGGAAGCTTAATCAAAAACCCTGTCCTGCTCGTCTAATCTGCATCTGCTCATGCCCCGTATCTGCCTTTTTCCCGGCACTTTCGACCCCATCACCCTGGGCCATACAGACGTTATCCGCCGGGCGGTGAATTTGTTTGACAAGCTCGTCATTGGTGTCGGCGTGAATGCTTCCAAAGAGCCGATGTTTCCTGCCGAACAACGTGTGGCCTGGGCGCAGGAAATCTTTAAAGACGATGCCCGCATCCAAGCCGAAGCCTACAGCGGACTTACGATTGATTATTGCAAAGAGCTGGGTGCCCATTTCATCTTGCGAGGCATCCGCTACGTGAGCGACTTTGAATATGAAAAGGCCATTGCCGACATGAACCGCCTGCTGGCACCGGATATCGAAACTATTTTCCTGACCTGCTCGCCGCTTTATTCAACAATTTCTTCCACACTGGTGCGCGATGTCATTCGCAACAAGAAAGAAGAAGCCTATCAGTTTTTACCGCGGGAAGTACGCTGGTAAATGCCACACCTAAAAAGGGGCTTTTCACATTTGTGTAGCTGCTTTTTTAGTCCGCTACATCCCAGGCCGGTATCCATTGCAACCCATCCTGAACTTGTTTTCCGGGTAGCCTCTTCCGTAAGAATTCATTTCGCCACTTTTCGCGTAAGACACAAAAAAAGGCAGCCCATCGGGGCAGCCATTCCGCATTTTAAAATAATAGGAGCTTACTTATTCGAAGCCTGGTTTGAGCTGTTGCCAAACATGCTTTTGAATTTTTCGAACGCTTCTTCGCTCCAGCCACCGGCTTGCCGGGCCCACTCCTGCACGTGATCTCCGGCCTGACGGGCATAGTCTGCACTACGGTCTGCAGCCTGGCCCATCACATCCTTCGCCTTGTCCATAAACTCAGACTGGCGTTGTTGGGCTGCTTTCATAGCGGCTGAGGGGTCGAGCTTTCCAGAGAATATCTGGTCAACCAGCCCGCTGAACATGGGAGGTACTTTCCCTTTGATGAAGGTCTGGGCGGCCTCGGCTGCGGCGGCAGCTTGTTGTTCGCTGATGCCTGCGGCATTTTTGATGCTGTCAATGAGTTCCTGCATGTGCTTTGATTGGTTTTATAAAGCCCTGTAGCGTTTAAAAACGCTGGAAAAAATTTAGAATGGGGAGTTGAGGAATATTAAGCAGCTCGCAGGTAGTCAAACTTACTGTTGTCGCCTTCCAGCATTTGCCGGGCATATTCCCTGGTCACATGAAAGCTTTCACCGGGCTTCTTTTCGCTGGGCAGGTCAAACATGGCGTCGGTGAGAATCATCTCGCAAATCGAGCGAAGCCCCCGACCGCCCAATTTGAAGTCAATGGCCTTTGTGACCATATACTCCAGCGCGTCATCATCTACCATCAACTTGATGCCTTCGATGTCGAAAAGCTTGGTGTATTGTTTTATCAAGGCATTCTTCGGCTCGGTGAGGATGCGGCGCAGGGCATCTTTGTCTAAGGGATTGAGGTACGTAACAAGGGGGAGCCGGCCCAGCAGTTCGGGGATGAGGCCAAAGCTGCGCAGATCCTGAGCATTGACGTATTGCAGCAGGTTGCTGCGGTCGAGGCTCTTGCTGCTTTTTATCGCATTATAGCCGATGGCGCTGGTCTGCACGCGGCGGGCAATCATCTTGTCTATTCCTTCAAAGGCACCCCCGCAGATGAACAGAATATTCTGAGTGTTCATCTTAATCATCTTTTGTTCGGGATGCTTGCGGCCACCCTGGGGCGGTACCAGCACATCACTGCCTTCGAGCAGCTTCAGCATCGCCTGCTGCACCCCCTCGCCGCTCACATCGCGGGTGATGGAAGGGTTGTCCCCCTTTCGGCCCGTCTTGTCAATTTCATCAATGAAAATGATGCCCCTTTGGGCGGCTTCTATGTTATAGTCGGCAGCCTGAAGGAGGCGGCTCAGGATACTTTCCACGTCTTCGCCCACATAGCCTGCCTCCGTGAATACAGTGGCATCTACGATGGCAAAGGGCACCTGAAGCAAGCGTGCAATGGTCTTGGCTAAAAGGGTCTTTCCGGTTCCGGTTTCGCCCACCATGATGATGTTGCTTTTTTCAATTTCGACATCATCTTCTTTCGGCGGGTGCAGCAGGCGTTTGTAGTGGTTGTAGATCGCCACACTCAGCACCTTCTTGGCATCGTCCTGGCCGATTACGTATTGGTCGAGAAAGGCTTTTATCTCGCGGGGTTTGTAAAGGCGGTGGCGGCGCAGGTCGTTGCGGGCATCCTGATCTTTGTGGCCTTTGGCCGTATTTTCTTCGAGAAGCTGATGGGCATTTTCGATACAAGTGTCGCAGATATTGCCTTTCAATCCTGTAAAGAGGATATTGACTTCATGTTCCGGACGGTCGCAAAAGGAGCATTTTCGCTCAGCCACTTTTCCCATAATGAATTTATTTTCTTTGACAAGAATGAGGAATCCGCAAAGGTAGGCTTCGGCGCGTTCCCCAGAGGATTCATGATAAAGGTTTAACCCTTTGCTATTCAGCTTCCCATCATCTTTTCCCAGAGGGTGGGAATGCGTTTGATCCAACCCAGTTCTTTCATTTTTTCTTTGGCTTCCATCACGGGCGAGCCAAAATAAATCTTACCTCCTTCGATAGATGCGGGCACTCCGCTCTGAGCATACACCACGGCGCCCTTCCCGATCCGGAGGTCTTTGTTGACCCCCACCTGTCCCCAGAGGATGACTTCATCTTCAATATGTGTTTTCCCGGCAATGCCCACTTGTGCCGCTATGAGGCAATTGCGCCCAATTTCAGTACCATGCCCTACATGAATCTGGTTGTCCAGTTTCGTTCCCCGGCCAATGATGGTGTCGCCGCTCACACCCTTGTCAATGGTGCAGCTCGCACCTATTTCCACATCGTCTTCAATCAATACCCGCCCGCAGCTTTCCAGCTTGTCGTATTGTACTTCACGTTCCTTGCGGCGTTTGAAATAAAAAGCATCGGCACCGATGATGCTACCGGCATGAATGATGACCCGGTCGCCGATTTCGCAATGATCATAAATCACCACACCTGTGTGAAGGATGCAATCCTTGCCGATTCGTACATGATTTCCCACAAACACGCCGGGCTGCACAAGGGTTCCTGCTCCAATGTGGGCGGAATCGGCAATCATGTTTCTGGCAGGTTCAAAAGGGCGGAAATGCCGTACCAGCGATACATAAGCGGCAAAAGGATCGGGACAAACCAATAGGGTTTTCCCTGCCGGAACCGTCACTTCCTTGTTGATGATGATAATTGTGGCATCTGAATTCAGGCACTTATCATAGTATTTCTCAAAATCAACAAATGAGATATCGCCCGGGCGCACCTTATGAATTTCATTGATGCCCGTAGCCATTTGCTGGTCATTACCCAGCAGCCTGGCCCCGGTAAATTCAGCCAGCCAGGAAACGGATACAGGTGCAGGCAGGTTCATATGCTTTTATGTTTGGGATGCGAAAGTAGGCTGCGTATCACTCTGTCTCTTTTCAATTCATTCCATTTCTAAAACACACCCCCATCCACAACTTGTTCATCAACCTAAATGGTCAATTGCTCCCCGCCGAAGCGCCCATAATTCCTGCGGCGAGCAGGGCTTTTCGCTATGGGCTGGCTGTATTTGAAACAATGCTGCTGCAGGAAGGTCGTATCCGTCTGGAGGCCTTTCATTGGGAGCGGCTGCGGTTGGGTATGGAGGCTCTGGGCATCAGCATTCCCGGTGATTTTTTTCAGGAATTAGCACATGCTGCGCGGCAAACCTGGCAACGAAACGGTTATGCACAAAAAGCCCGAATACGCATCCAGGTATGGCCCGGCTCGGGGAGCTATACCTCTAGTCCCTGGACAACGGAATATTGCATTGAGACCGCTGCACTTCCTACCGATTTCGAACAGCAAAACAATGCAGGGCTGAAAGCAGGCTGGGCCCGAGGGATTGTTCGACATGCGGATTCTTTCAGCCATTTAAAAACTTGCCAGGCCCTGCCCTTTGTTCAGGCCGCCCGGCAGGCTCAGGCTCGTGGTTGGGACGAAGCCCTGCTGTGCAATCAGTATGGTCGGATGGCAGAAGGCAGCATCTCCAATCTGTTTTGGGTGTCGGCAGGAAGGATATGCACTCCACCACTCAGTGAGGGTTGTGTCGCCGGTGTACTGCGGCGGCATCTGCTGCAATTCCTGCCGTCAGCCGGCTTTGAACTGGCCGAAGAGTCTGTGCTTCCCGAAAGCTTGTTACAAGCCGATAGTATCTGGCTCAGCAATGCGCTGCGTGGGTTGCGCTGGCTTCGGGAATATGAGGGAAGACCTAAAGCAACAGGAGCCGCGGCAGAAATACAACGACTGTTGTGGCGGCTGGAGGAATAGCATTCATATTTAAGAATGTGGTGCAGCATGGCTCAAACAATTTTCTAAAAAAGCCCAAACGGAGAAACAAGGTTGCTCTAGAGCCTACTTTACATTTAGCGGATGATAGAGCTTCGGAATCTGCGAAAATCCTTTGAAGGAAAGAAGGTGTTGCATGACGTGAGCAGCGTGATGCTGGCAGGGAAAACGAACCTAATCATTGGTGCTTCCGGCTCAGGAAAAACCGTACTGATGAAAATGATGATTGGCCTCATCGCTGCCGACTCGGGTGACGTGCTGTATGAAGGGAAGGATATTGCCCGGATGAGCGAGGAAGAGCTACGGGCCTTACGCCAGCAAATCGGGATGTTGTTTCAGGGATCTGCACTCTTCGACTCCAAGACGGTAGAGCAAAATGTGATGTTCCCGCTCGAAATGTTTAGTAAGCTAAGGCTGCGGGACAAACAACGCAGGGTGCTGGAAGTGCTGAAACACGTGAACCTGAAAGATGCTCTCAAAAAATTTCCTTCTGAAATCAGCGGAGGCATGAAAAAGCGGGTGGCGCTGGCTCGGGCCATCGTACTCCAGCCGAAATATCTTTTTTGCGATGAACCCAACTCGGGCCTGGATCCACAAAACGCGCTGCTCATTGACAAACTCATCGCAGAAATCACCCGGGAGCACGACATCACAACGGTGGTCAATACGCACGACATGAATACGGTGATGGAATATGGCGACCATATCCTTTACATGCACCAGGGACACAAACGCTGGGAAGGCTCAAAGGAGGATATCATCTTCAGCAAAGACCAGGAGCTGAACGACTTCATTTTTGCCTCTTCTTTTCTGCAAAAGGCAAAGCAAGCTGCCGCGCTTGAAGAGGAGCATTTGCATCCTCATGCGGGCACCCGTGGGCCTGGGAAACAAGCCTGATGCTACCTGCGAGCCGTGATATGGGTGGTAGCAGCCTTCCCAGGCTCCTACAGGTTCCGGGCAGAACCAAAAGCGAAATTTCTGCTGAAAGCTGCAATCCTGAAAACATATTCAGGACAGGCTGCAAGGGAAGCCCTGGTGAAAATCCTACCGGATAAAAAAATAGCTTCCTGTAACGAATAAGGGCTGAAACTGGTCTGTTCTGTGCTTGGCAGGCTGCCGATTGCCTCCGATTTTTGCAAGCTCTTTTTCTCCACGGGACTAATTCATGAAAAAAAACATCGCGCTGCTTGCAGGCGGCTACTCGGGTGAGTATGTCATTTCAATTGCTACGGCAAAAACCATCGAAGCCAACTTAGACCCGGAACGTTACGATACCTACAAAATCATCATCACCCGTGAAGGCTGGTGGCATGAACGCGCTGATGGCGCGCGTGTGGAGGTGGACAAATCCGACTTCTCACTTAGCCTGGCTGGTGGGAAGGTTTTTTTCGATGCCGTTTTTATTGCTATTCATGGCACTCCCGGAGAAGACGGCCGAATTCAGGGCTATTTAGATATGCTCCAAATCCCGTACACCAGTTGTAATGCCATCGTGAGTGCACTCACTTTCAACAAAAGTTTTTGCAACAGTGTGGTGAAAGATTTCAACGTGGTGAACATTGCCCACTCCGTGCATCTCTATAAAGGGGAACCCTACAGTATGGGTGCTATCCTGGATGTGCTTCGGCTGCCCGTATTTGTGAAGCCCAACGAGAGTGGTTCTTCGCTGGGCGTGAGTAAGGTGAAGAAGATTGAAGAGCTGTTGCCTGCGATAGAAAAGGCCTTTCGCGAAGATGAGCAGGTGCTGATTGAAGAGTTTATTGAAGGGCGCGAACTGACGATCGGAGTGTATCGGGTGGATGGGCGGCTGCACACCCTGCCGGCAACGGAAATCGTCAGCAATAATGAATTTTTCGATTACGAAGCGAAATACACCCCGGGGGTGACCTCCGAAATCACGCCGGCTAACATCAGCAATTCCATACGGGAGCAGATTGAGTCGAAGGCTTCATACATCTATCGTCACCTCAACTGCCGGGGTGTGGTGCGCATGGATTTCATCCTGCAGCAGCCCAGTGAAAAGTTGTTTTTCCTTGAGGTGAACACGATGCCGGGGCAGAGCGAGAACAGCATCGTTCCGCAACAGGTACGGGCCGCCGGCCTTAACCTGCGCGATTTTTACGGTGCTTTGCTGGAAGAAACCCTCACCACAGCAGCCCATTAATTCCTCTATTATTGTAAGCCATGAGTACAAACAGGCCGCCAGAGCCTATGCATCGAGAGCCTGTGACGCACAAGTTTTGGTTTCATTTATTGCTGGTTCTGCTGCTCTCGGTTCTTTGCTACATCATCTTCTTTTCTTCCCTAAGCCGCATCACCCGCCATGGCGATGATGCTCGGGTGCCCGCACTGACCGGGAAAGATTTGAAGGATGCGATGAATATCCTGCGCGACCAGGGCTTTGACGTGCTGGTGGACAGTACTTTTTTCCCGGAACAAAAAGCATTGGTGGTGCTCAATCAAATCCCGGATTCCGGGGATGTGGTGAAGCAGGGCCGCATCATTTTCCTGACGGTAAATAAGAGTGTTCCGCCCCAGACTCCGATGCCCAATCTGCTAAACCTTTCTTTCCGGAGTGCTGCCTTAATCCTAAAAAGCAATCGCCTGATTCTGGGCGATACCAGCTACCGGCCGGACATTGCTGAGGGCGCCATTTTGGAACAGCGCTATCAGGGACAGAGTATCCGACCGGGGCAAATGATACCGCAGGGTAGTGTCATAGACCTGATCATTGGCGGAGGCCTGAGCAATGAATTACAAGTACCGGACGTTATAGGGCTCAGTTTCCCCGAAGCCATGGCCATGCTCAATGGTAGCGGACTGCAATTCACCGCCTTATTTGATGCCGGCATCACCGACACCATGAGTGCCAAAGTGTATAAACAAACCCCCAATGCCATCTCTGACCTGGGCACACCCAGCATAATCCGGCAGGGTGATTTTGTGGACATCTACATGAGCCAAAACCCTTCGGACAGCCTGATGGATGCCAATCGTAATGAGTGGAAACAAAACCTGTATAACAACCCACCCAACACCCATGACAGTGCAGCTCATGCTCCAAATTAAGCGCTTCAAACTGCTTTGGCTGGGTATGATTTTCCTGCTTACCTGCCCTCTTGCTACCTGGGCGCAAGGCGAGCAAGTGGCCCCCCTCGGCTGGAATCCGGCGCTCCGAAATGCGAAGCCTGCCACTATACATTCTACAGCAAAAAAATCAGCTACGACCCTCAGCCTTCCTTTTTTCGAAGACTTCAGTGATTACTCGCCCTACCCGAATGGCAACCGCTGGCAAGACAGCGAGGTGTATATCAACAACACACTTTGTGTTGCGCCTGTGTCGCGTGGTGTAGCCACTTTTGATGCGCTGAACGCCCTGGGCCGGCCTTACGACACCGTCAATCGCTACCAAAGCCTGTATGCAGACAGCCTGACTTCGCAATTCATTGACCTGAGCGGCCGGCAGCTCAGTGATAGTATCTATCTCTCTTTTTTCTACCAGCCTCAGGGCAATGGCTTTTCACCTGAAACAGGCGATTCGCTGATGCTGTTTTTCTATGGCAAAAATGGACGATGGGTGCTGGCCTGGTCGGTGCCCGGCACCGATTTGCAGCCTTTCCAGCAAGTAATGATTCCCCTCACCGATACGATGTTGTTCTTCCCGGGGTTTCAATTTCGATTCATCAATAAAGCTAGCATCAACAGCAATGACGATGTGTGGAATCTGGACTATATCCGCATGGATGCCGGCAGGAATATGTACGACACGGCCATCCGGGACCTTGCCTTCACCACGCCGCCCGGCAATATGCTGAACGACTTTACGGCCATGCCTTATGGGCAGTATCTGGCCCAGGCAGCCACAGAACGTAACGCCGCGATGAGCGATAGCTTCCAGAATCACTACAGTACACCGGCTACTGTAAACTTCGGCTTCTTCGCTACCGAAACAAGCACTGGCAGCCCCTTAGGTTCGGGTAGCAACAGCGCTACGGTAACTGCCTATGGCGGACAGATAGCCAACTTCCCGGTTTATTCTACCACCATCACGCCGGCCAATAACCGGGCGCGGGTCGTGTATCAGAATACCTACTACCTGCAGTCGGGAAACCCGAATGAACCTCATGCCAACGATACTGCCATCCAGGAGCAAGTTTTCGACAATTATTTAGCCTACGATGATGGCAGCGCTGAGAAAAGCTATTTCCTTAATCTCGCCTCGCAGTTGCCCGGCAAGACGGCAATAGAGTTTCGCCTGAATACGCCCGACACCTTGCGCGGTATGGCCATTTATTTCGGCCAGCAAGTGCCCACAGCCGCTCAGAAATATTTCTCCATCGTGGTCTATTCCAAGCTCGGCGGCATTGCCGGCGGCACCACAGATGAAGTACTCTATCAGAAAGAATTTGTACTGCCCGTTTTCAGCGATACAGTAAATGGCTTCAGCATCTACCGCTTTGACACCACTTTGGTTCTTCCTGCCGGTGTGTTTTATCTGGGCACCACCCAGCCGGCAGCATCCGGCTCAGACAGCCTCTACATCGGCTTGGATGTAAACCGCATCGGCGGGAACCATCTTTACTACAATGTGCTCAACCAATGGGTCTCCTCCAGTGTGAGCGGCGCCCTCATGATTCGTCCTTTGCTGGGCGGCCCTGTTACAGGCACTTCTGTACCGGATGCCGTAGTACGAAAGCAGGGGTCAATCTACCCGAACCCCTGCACGGACAGATTGTTTATTCCAGCATCCGCTATGGCCGGCACCGATCGCTACCGCTTCCTGGATATGCAGGGCAGGACCTTACAAACTGCCGGACTGAAACAGGAAGGGCTCGATGTGGCCTGGCTGGCACCGGGCATATATCTGTTACAGGTTCGCAGCAATGGACTCTGGCAAGCGCCGCAAAAATTTATTAAACGATAACCATGCAAGATATCAGCGCAGCAGAACTGAAGGCCCGACTCGATGCGGGCGAACACCTGCACATCCTCGATGTGCGTGAGCCGGACGAATTTGACGAGAATAATATCGGCGGACTTCTCATCCCACTGGGGCAGGTGATGAATATGGAAATAGACGAAATAGAGGACTGGAAAAATGAAGAAGTAATTGTGCATTGCCGCTCCGGCAGACGCAGTGTACAGGCTTGCCTGATGCTGGAGACAATCGGCTTTTGTAAAGTCACCAACCTGAAAGGAGGTATCAAAGCCTGGGTGGAATTGAATACCGGCAAATAAGCCCTGTTCCCATTTGGATGCCTGCCTGGTAGCCGCTCCTGCATCCTGGGTACGAAACCGGTACAGGCGCTTTCCGGATAATAGTTGATCCCATTCAGGCTTCGCAAAACAAGAAGCAAGAGCACCATGAACTTCACATCATTCACCGATCGCTTCTTCCGGCAATTGCCGGTCATCTTCCCTATTGTTGGCTTGTTCCTGATTGCTCTGACCGGCTACAATGTGATTCAGTTTGGCCGGCAGGGTGTGCTGGGAACGGGCATCGCCTTGGGCACTTGTGCCGAACTGCTGCTCTATACCTTGCTCTGGCTGGCCGCCTGCGACCGCAGACGCTGGGGCGCCATCGGCTTCATCCTGCTCACAGCGGCAAACCTGCTGCTCTACTTTTTAGCCCCTAAAGATTTACTCTGGCATCAGATAAGCGATGCCCTGCTGCCCTTTGATGCCTTGCTTTGTTTCTTCCTCCTCTTTTTCTTTAAGCGGTTCCGTTAGGCATTCCTATTCCACCTTTCCTTTCATAAAGTCCCACTGCTCGTCGGGCTCATCGGGGAAAATGCTGCGCAGCATGTGATACTGCATGCCATAAATGAGCGGTACTGCAACAAACAGCCCCACGATGCAAGCCAGGGCGCCCAGCAGGCTCAGGCCAAAGGCTAACAACACAAAGACAATGATATGGCCGAGGTTTTCACGCCCTATTGCCATGCTCAGCCTTAGCGAAGCACCGATGCTCAGGTTCCGGAATTGAACAATAAAAATGAACCCAAAGCTCAGTACCGTAAGCACCAGGATTGCCGCCAGGCTCAGCAGGATCAGGCCCAGCATAAACAGGGCCGACATGCTGGAAAAGCGACTCACATAGCTCAATGAATTCTTGGAGATTTCAATAAAAAATTGCGTACCCAAATTCATCAACAGGTATAAGACGACCGGGCTAATCAGGGCTATCATTATCAGCGCCAGCAGAACATAAGCACCCAGCAACCTGCCAAAGCGTGGTGTCCAGGCAAACAAGGCTTCAAAGCTGAGTTTCTGTCCGCGTGCCACCGACTCAAAGCCGCTATACATCGCGCAGCATAGCACGAAGCTGAACAGGTTCGTCAAAACACCTGCAAACGGAATCAGGCTCAGCATAAACGATGCGATGTAGAACAACACCACAAAGCCAACAAAAGGGCCAATGTTCGAAAAGCAGGCATTCCAGGAAATACTTAAGGCATCAACAGGGCCGAGACGGAAACGAAGGGTGTGGGCGTTGTGAGGATTCATTGAGCAGGCAAATTATCTGAGGCAGCGGCTTCGACCAAAAATGATGCATTGTCCTTGCTATTTTTTTTAGTCAGCATTTGTACCCTGATGCCGCTTCCGTTGCGTCGCACTCTGCGGGGCAAATGCTACTATTCAGCTTTTCGCGTGAGATGTGATTGCCTCCAAAATCTATCCGGGCAAAGCCGAACGGCGAAATCTAGCTGAAGAGTGCGACGCAACGGATGACGAATAGCGAACGACAGCCGGTTAAAAAAAACAGCCACACTTCGAGCGTGTGGCTGTTTGACAATTTAGGATGCTGGAACACTTAAGCAAGCTTTTTAAGCTCCTGGATGCGGGCTTCTTTGTCCACTTCATTCTTCAGTGAATCGCGCTTGTCCATATCCACGAGGATGGGCGCGGCTACGAAGATGGAAGAGTAGGTGCCGGTGACCACACCAATCAACATGGCGAAAGAGAAACCGCGGGTGGCTTCACCGCCAAAGATGAATAGGATAAGGATGGTGAGGAATACCGTCAGGGAGGTCATGATGGTACGGCTCAAGGTGTCATTGATAGCACGGTCAATGACGCTGTTTTTGCCTTCGCCGGGGCTCTTGCGGAAATATTCCCGCACACGGTCGAATACGATCACTGTATCGTTCATGGAGAAGCCGAGCACAGTGAGCAAGGCGGCGATGAAGTGCTGGTCAATTTCGAGAGCGAAGGGCACATGCCCACGGAAGAATGAGAAGACGGCAAGCGTGACGCAGGCATCGTGCAGGAGGGAGAAAATGGTACCCAGCGAATATTGCCATTTGCGGAACCGCACGAGGATGTAGAAGAAGATGCAGAGCAAGGCAGTGACAGTGGCTTTCACAGCACCACGTTTCAAATCCTCCGAAATGATGGGCAGCACGGTGCGCTCCTGTCCTTGGCTGCGGATGTATTCATTGAAAGCATCTGCAGTCATATCGGCCTTGATGAAACCACCTTTTTTCAAACCTTCATACAGTTTGGCGCGCACTTGTTCGGTGGCGGTTTTGCTGGGGTCTTTTATCAGGTACGAGGTGGTGATGTTGTAGGTGTTGTTGCTACCGATGGTCTTTACGATGGGGTATTCGCCGAAGAAGGGCTTGAGTTTTTCCCGGATTTCAGACACGTTGTGGTGTTGGTCGAAACGGATATCGTATGAGCGACCACCGGCGAAGTCCACACCATAATCAAAGCCATGGAAGAAAGAAGCAACACCCATGCCCAGTACGAAGACGGATATCACATAAGCATACTTCCGTGCTTCGATGAATTTGAAGTGGGCCTTGCGGAAGATGGACTTCGAAAGGCTGGTGAAATACTTAAAGTGACGCTCACGCTTCGTCCACATATCCGTAACGAGGCGGCTGACCAGGATTCCACAATAGAGTGAGAGGAGGAGACCGATGATCTGGGTAGTGGCAAAGCCTTTCACCGGGCCGAGGCCGAAGATGAAGAGGATGACCGCTGTGAGCAACTGAGTGATGTGACCATCAAGAACCGGAGCGTAGGATCGTATATAGCCATCGTGTACCGCCTGGTGGTAATTCTTGCCGATGGCCAGCTCCTCTTTAATCCGTTCAAAGATGATCACGTTCGTGTCCACCGCCATACCAATGGTCAGCACCAGACCGGCGATACCCGGCATGGTGAGGGTGGCGTGCAAGGCGGAAAGAATACCAATGGTAAAGAGGATGTTCAGGATAAGGGCGATGTTCGCCACGATACCGCCCGAGTTATAGTACACGAGCATGAGCACGAAAATGACCGCGAAGGAGATGCCCAGAGACATCATCCCTGCGTTGATGTTTTCAGCACCCAGGGTTGGGCCGACCACCTGTTCCTGAACGATATGAGCCGGGGCAGGCAGCTTGCCAATTTTGAGGATGTTGGCGAGGTCTGTTGCCGACTGAGCGGTGAAGTGGCCCGAGATAGAGGTACGCCCTCCGGCAATTTCTTCACGGTTGTAGGGTGCACTATACACGCGGTCGTCGAGCACAACGGCGAGGTATTTACCTGCATTTTCGCGGGTCATCTTGGCCCAGATGGCGGAACCGGTGGGGTCCATGTCCATGAGCACCTCCGGTTCACCGGAAGTGGGGTCATAGTCCATCCGTGCGTTGACGATATGGTCGCCTTCCAGCTTGGCATCACCGGAACCGGGAAGGGTCTTTAATACATAAACGGGGATGGGTTGTTTGGGGTCGAAGCGGGTATCCGGGTCTTCAGCACCCAAGGCAAATTTTGCGTCAATGGGTAGGGCATTTTTCACCACATCCATCTTGGCATATTCCAGGAATTTATCAACGTTCTTTTTCGGTAGATAGCCTACGGCGGCGCGGCTATAAGTTTCTTTGGTAGGGCCGGTAAAGAGGGCGGTCAACGGATGTTTAGCGGCTTCTGCGCTCATGCCGGTATCGCCCATGTTGCTACCCGAGGAAGCTACAATTTGGCTCAGGCTGGCCGTGTTGCTGTCGGCAGCAGCTTCCGTAGTAGCAAGTTTCGCAGTGTCCGTTGCGGCTTTGGCTGTGTCCGCATGAGTGTGTTCGGTGCCGGCAGCCAGCACATGTGCCAGGGATTGATCTGCTTTTTGGATGGCATCTACGATAGAAGCATCCTCTGCATACATTTCAAAGAATTGAAGTTTGGCCGTGCTTTGGAGGTATTCGCGGACCCGGTCCGGGTTGCGTACCCCGGCCAGTTCAACGTTGATGATCCCACGGTTTTTATCAAGGGTGACATTGGGTTGGCTCACGCCGAATTTGTCAATACGTTTTTGCAGCACATTGTAGGTGCTGTTGATGGCTTCCTGGGATTCGGCACGGAGGCGGCGCAATACATCTTCTTTTGATGATTGCAGGGTGATTTCTTTTTCACCGGGCTTGGTGAACAAGGAAGCCAGGTTCGCGCCTTTGTAGGCGTTGCCAAAGAGGGTGATAAAATCTTCCTGACTATTGGCCTTGTCATGGCTGGCCTGGTTGATGGCCGCATTTAAAGCCGGGTCGTTGGGGCTGTTGGAAAGGGAACGGACGAGGTCATCCAGGCTGACATCGAGGGTCACGTTCATACCCCCCTGGAGGTCGAGGCCGAGGTTCAGCTCCTGAGATTTTGCTTCCTGATAGGTGTATTTTTTGAACAGAAAGCTGACGACTTTTTCGCCCTGAAGGCTGTCAGTCATTTCTTCGTATCGCTGATCTACCAATGCATTCAGCGAATCTCCTGTAAGCCCGGGATGGGTGTTGAGCACTTGCTTTTCAGCTCTGGCCCGTACTGTCTTATCTACATTACGAACAAGAAAAGTGAACGATAACTGATAGAGGGAAATGAGGATTAACGCAACGGTAAAAAACTTTACCAGGCCTTTTAACTGCATAGCGGTCGTTGAGTGTGTATGGGGAAGCTTCGCTTTTTTAGAGCGGGCAAAGATAAAGGTTTAGGCCTTTGAGCTATGAGTGGATGAAAGGCAGCTTTTTGCCGGGTATCCTGCAATTTTTTTTGAGGGCAGCACAGTGTTGTGTGCTGCCTTATTTTTACGACCTTGGAACCCTTTTTTAGAAACATCTACAACCGGTTATGATCCGAAAATTATCCCTCCTACTGGTGGCTGTGTTTGCTTATGCCCTCCATGCTAATGCCCAGCAATGCGGCTTTGATGTGGCAAACCGATACAGGATGGCGACCGATGCGGCCTATGCGGCGCGTGTACAAGCCATGAATACGCAGCTTGCTGCTCTGGCAAACTCCCCACAAGCCCTCATTGTGAATTCCGCCAATGGCCCGGTGTATGAAATTCCGGTTGTGATTCACGTTTTACATACGGGTGGGGCCTTAGGCAGCACTTACAACCCAAGTGATGTACAACTGAATGGCCTGGTTACCTATTTGAATCAGGCATATCAGGCTACTTACGGTTCCTATCCTTCTGCCAGCACAGGCGGCACATATTTCCCGCTTCGTTTCGTACTGGCAAAAAGAGACACTGCCGGCAACGCAACAACTGGGATTGAGCATATTAATGCAGTGAATGCCCTGAATTCAAAATATCCTTCTGCGGGCGTAGGCGCCCGTTACGGCTCCAATGGGGTTGAACTTCCCGGCTCCGTAAATAATGGTGTATCAGAAGATACCATCAAGGCCCTTTCAAATTGGAATTCGCACGACTATTACAACATCTGGGTTGTGAACCGGATTGACAGCAACGATGGCACCTTTGGCACCTTCGTTGCCGGCTATGCATACTTCCCGGGAGCCAGCAGAACTATTGACGGCACGCTGATGCTTGCCACCGTTTCTTCTGCGCCCGCACCCACGATTGTACATGAATTGGGCCACGCATTTTCCCTGTATCACGTTTTTGAAGGCGATGACCCGGGAAATACCGGAGCCGCTACTACCTGCCCTTCTAACTCCAATTGCAATACGGACGGAGATATGGTTTGCGATACGGAGCCTATGAAACGCTCTCCTTTTAATTGTCCCAGCACAAATTCCTGCACCGGTAATCCATGGACGAACAATACGCAACACAACTTCATGGATTACTCAAACTGTAAGGATCGGTTTACGCCCGGGCAAAAGACCCGTTTCCTGAATTCCTTACTGAGCGACCGGCCTTCCCTGATTTCTTCTCTCGGTACAACTCCGGCAAGCGTAACTAATCCCGTTTCTGCCAATTGCCTGCCCACCATGCCCTCGCCTCCGTCTGGAGTGTTTGATGCGGGTGTCAGCGTGACCACTGTCACGGACCTGGCCGGAAATTTCAACATGACCGCCAGCTCAGATGGTGGGTATAATTCGGATGGAAACCGCTACTACATTGACCGCGCACGGACTCAAAGAGCTAACCTGATTGCCGGCCAGAGCTATCGCGTATCCGTAAAGACAGGCTATAACCGCGAATATGTTCGTGTATTTATTGACTACAACAACGATGGCAGCTTCAATACCACTAATGAACTCGTGTATAGTGATAATGGAACCGTTGGCGTGCACTATGAAGTACACTCTGACACCTTCACAGTGCCTGCAACCGGCATCACCACTTGTACTCCCTTACGCATGAGGGTGATAACAGATATCAACACGACTGGGGTATCTGCACCCGGCCCCTGTGCAGCGCTTGTATATGGTCAGGCAGAAGATTACAGCATATACATTAAGCAAGCTTCAACGGCTACCTTCACCCTTACTCAAACAACAGGCACCAATCCTTCATGCAATGGCAGCCTCTTAGGCTTTACCGCCAGCTATGCCGGTGGCCCTTCAAGCCCGAGTATTAAGATTTATGTGAACGGCACACTGAAGTCCAGCACCGCCACCTATTCCTCTTCTACCCTTGCAAATGGAGATACTGTTTGGGCCAAACTCAATTTTAATGACCCCTGCGGCTTACCCGACAGCCTGACTTCGAATAAGATTGTAATCAACCGTTCCTCCACCGTAGCTCCTACGGTCAGCATCACCCAGACTCTGGGCACCAACCCCGGATGCAGCAGCCAGCCTATTACCCTGAAGGCCGTACCTACTAATGGAGGTTCTGCACCCAGCTATCAGTGGTACCGGAATAATGTACTGCAAACCGGCACCAGCGGCGACTCCCTGGCCCTGACACCCGGCTGCACTGATAGTTTCTATGTGAAGCTTACTTCCAACTCCAGTTGCGCTTTACCCACTACCGTAAACTCCAGCACCTTCCATTATTCTTGTGGTGCCGTTGCTGTTTCTGTTTCCCTGGCAATCACCAGCGGCAATAACCCCGGCTGTTCCGGCAAGAATATCACGTTCACTGCCACTCCTTCAGGCGGCGGCACTGCTCCCAGTTATCTGTGGTATTTAAATGGCAGCTTAGTTACCGGAGTAACGGGCAATACTTTTAGCTCTAGCCTCTTGAATAATAACGACTCTGTGTATGTAGTCTTATCAAGTAACTCTCCCTGCGCGGCTACCTCTACAGCACAGTCTCCTGCCATTCACATGACCGTAGTGCCTACCGTCACTCCAACCATCACAAAGTCTATTATTTACGGCTCCAACCCGGACTGTGTCGGAGACTCAATAGCCTTTATGGCAACTGTTACTAATGCCGGCCCGAACCCTTCTTTTCAGTGGTATCTACAGTCTGCCGGTGGTGGGCCCGCCTATCCACAAGGCATCAACGCGAATACTATTGGCTTTAACTCCCCTGCTACCAATTTCCTTGTCTATGTACGGCTCATTCCTTCAGCCGCCGGCACATCCTGCTACACCAAAGACACGGTCTATTCCGATTCTACCTTATTGGTACGGACGACGCCCCCTACTCCACCCATGATTCACTTCATCGGGCATCAATTGGTTTGCGACAGCCCGAATGTTCAATGGTGGGGCCCTGCCGGCTTGATCCCCGGTGCCACCAGTGCTACCTACACACCTACGGCACAAGGTGAATATTATGCTGTCTTAAATTCTAATTGCGAGCGGTATTCCAAGAGTAATGTCTTGATTGTCTCCCCCCTCGAAATTGGCAGCTATGATATGAACCAGGTACGGGTGTACCCGAACCCGACTACCGGCCTGATTCGTATTTCCTGGGATGCCCCCAGCACCACCCGGATTGTCATCTATGACGCTACTGGAAAAGCACTGCATACGGAATATGCTCCTTCTTCAAGATTCCGCGAAATAGACCTTTCCCGGTTCGCCTCCGGCATCTACTTCCTCATGCTGCAGGATGAAAAAGGCAATACTGGTGTCGTGCCCATCAGGCTGGCACATTAATTAGTTTTTGTCTTGTACTTATTAGGGCTGCCTTCCTCGGGCAGCCCTTGTTTTTTCAGCATTTTTTGAAACCGGCTTTAGCAATGAATGCGCGGCATATCATCTCGCATAAAAAAATCGCTGCTTCAGTTGGGAAGAAGTTCTCCATTTTTTTCAAGATCGTATCCACCAAACCGGTAGCAGGTATGTGCCGGCTCGAACGACTGTCACTGCCCAGACTACATTTGCCCCCGATGATTTACCACCTTGTTTGCGGCACTGAGGCGGCTGCACCCCTGCATGAGGCCATGACTTCTGAACCTTCAATGGCCGGGGAAATTATCGTTCTGCAAGATGACTTGCAGACCGGCCCCCTTCAACGCAGCGATAGCCAGTCTTTTATCAACCTGCGTCAGGAATGGTGGCAACAAATGGCTCCTGGGAAAGCAACAGAAGCCTTCCAGGACCTAAACCGATTGCTGGAGTTGAGTAATACGCTCCATCAACACACAACACCGATTGTCTGGTTTTGGCTACCCCCTCATCCTACCGACACCTGTGCGTTCACCTGGACTTTATCTGTGCTGGGCAAACACCTGGGCCGGCTCTTCGTCCTGAACCTGGCTAACCTGCCTTTTCTGGATGAACAGAACAAGGTTTTTTATCCAGAAAGGCTCAGCCAACTACTACCGAAGGAATGGATCAAGGCTCAACGTTTAGCACGTAAAATCACAGCCGCCGAACTGGAAACAGAACAAGACAACTGGGCTCATCTGACTCAGGTAAACAGCCTGGTCCGGACACTAGGCAGCAATAGGAAACTGATTGCTCAGGAAGCCAATTTTTATGACCCTTCGTTGTTGTCCCTGCTTTCTGAAAAAAGTCAAAAGGCGAGCCGGCTGATTCAACTGGCCCTGTCAAAATCCAGGCTCCCCGTCTCAGAGGAGTTCTTAGCCTGGCGCTTGCGCATACTGGCCGAACAGGGCCAGCTTTTCCTCAACGGAGTGGAGACACGCCCCCTGAAAGAATGGGAATTGAGCCTGAAAGCAGGCATGCCCGTCCCGGAAGAAGCGGAGGCGAACGAATCAGGAACCTCCGCCCCGAATTAACTCAACTCATTTCGGACTACTACCGCCTGCTCACCCTTAGGTAAGAACCTGCCGATGGGCCGCGTGCAGGCATCTAAACCTTCTGTTTTGAACAGTTCCTGAAGTGCGAGTGTAGCGGACTGACGAGCAGCAATGAGTAGGCCTCCATTAGTCTGAGGGTCTGATAAGAGGTTGAATATTTCCAGCATGTTCGGTCCGGAAGGCAAAGCAGTTGTTGCGCTATATGCATTCCAGTTGCGGTAGGTAGCATCCGGCACGATTTGCCGTGCAGCCAGCTCGCGGGCTCCTTCCAGCACGGGGATTGCGGCATATTCAAGCTCGGCACACAGTCCGCTGCCCAGCGCCATTTCGGTAGCATGGCCCAATAATCCGAAACCGGTAACATCCGTCATGGAGTGGATACCTGGCAAGGCGCCCAGCTTCGTCCCGATCCGGTTGAGGGTGCAGAGGTGATCGAGCAATTGCGGATAAGCTTCATCCGCCAGCAGGCCCCTTTTTCTTGCAGTTGTGAGTACGCCGGCACCAATGGGCTTCGTCAGGAAGAGCAGGTCGCCTTCCTCGGCACTATCATTTCTTTTCAGCTCATTTTTCAACACAACACCATTCACGCAGAGCCCAAAAAAGGGTTCGGCTGAAACGATGCTATGCCCTCCGGCAAGAGGGATGCCTGCTTCGGCACAAGCAGCGCGGCCTCCGTCCAGCACTTCTTTTGCCAGGCCGGCGGGCAGGCTGTCAACAGGCCAGCCTAAGACGGCTAATGCCAGCAAGGGGCGCCCACCCATGGCATATACATCGCTTAAGGCATTTGCCGCCGCTATTTTGCCGAAGGCGTAAGCCTCATCTACGACAGGCGTGAAGAAATCAGTGGTAGCTATGAGTGCAGTCTGTTCGTCGAGTGCATACACGGCTGCATCATCGCTACCGGCATAGCCCACCAGCAATTCCGGAAACAGATTTTCAGTAATTCCTTCTCCTAAAATTTCCCGAAGCTGTGCCGGGGGAATTTTGCAACTACATCCTGCTGCTTTCGCAAAATGAGTGAGTTTAATATCGGCAGTCTTATCGCTCATGATGATTTTTTTAAAAGAAGTTGCCCCAGCGTTGCGGTGCTCAGACCTGCCGCCTGAATACGATTCAAGGCTTTTGTTTTGCCATAGTGCTTGTCGTAATAGCGCAGCAGGATGCCGAAAGCTTCCGGGATTTTACCCTCAGCCAAAAAAGCCAAGGTGGTTTTAGTCTCCAAGGGGCCCAGGCGCTTTTTGATACGCAATACCGCTTCGCTGAGTTGTGTTGTTGAATAGGAACCATATTCCCGTACAATTTTCTGTAACCGTTCGTCGAAAGGAAGGTCCAGAAACCAGGCAGGCAGGTCGGATTCCATCCAATAGCGAAACAGTTGAATGGGTATGTTCAGGTTTCCGATACGCTGACTTTCATTTTCTATCCAGATGGGTTTATTTCCGAATTGCCGGCGAAGCCGATGCATTTCCTCAGCCAGCAGGTTTTCAAACATCTCCTGTGTAGGTCTGGGCTTTCCATCCAGCCCTCCGAAGGCTGAGCCTTTATGCGCAGCTATATGTTCCAAATCGAGAACGGGCTGGCCCAGGCTGGATAATTCATGCAATACTTCCGTCTTACCTGCACCGGTGTAGCCATCCAGAATCTGATAGGCCGAGCGGTCTTCCCAATGCGAAATCACCCATTGACGATAAGCTTTATAGCCCCCCTCCAGGAGCACGACCGGGAAGCCATATAATTCCAGCAGCCAGGCCACAGCAGCGCTGCGCATTCCTCCCCTCCAGCAGTGTACGAGCAAGGTTTTATCGCCTCCGGCAAAATGAGGAGCACGAGCCTGTAGGGATTCCACTTGTTCCACCATGCTGCGCATCTTGGGCCCGAAGGCATCAAGGCCCATTTTGATGGCTGCTTCGCGGCTCTGATGTTTGTAAGCAGTGCCTATTGCCGAGCGTTCGGCATCGCTGAATAAGGGCAGGCTTTTCGCAGTAGGAATATGTGCCTGTTCATACTCACCCGGGCTACGTACATCCAGCAGCAAATGCGTTTCAGCAAGCTCAAGGAAGCGATCTGCATGTACTCTTTGCTGCGACATGGAAGAAGAATAAAGAAGCGAAGCAACCTACCGAATTTTCAAAGCTGTGATTAGGGCCGGTAGTGTAGCCCACATCAAATCCGGCCAGGTTCGTAGTCCAGGCCTTTGAAATAGTCCACGTCACGAAGGAGCCGCTTGCGTTGCATTCGTTCCTGAATGAAAGCCGTGAGCGAGCTGAGTGGCGAGAGGATAAATATTGCTGTGATGAGTAGCCGCTTGAACATACGTACCCGCCCCTGACGTTCCGGAGCTCCCGCAGCCCCTTTCTCCCTGATAAACCGGGACCAGAAGCGAAAGTTTTTAATCCCTCTTTGCTCCAGTAAAACGAGGCCGATATTGAGTTGGACAGCACCATCTGCCAGTAGTCTTTCATGCAGGCCGACCTGCTTTTCGGGCTGTTGAGTCGCTTCGAGCAGGGCTTGTCCAAAGCGGGAAGTGGCGGCCAGGTCGCGTGCCTGAACGCCGGCTTCAGGTAGCCAACGGCTCTTTTCTTTTTTCCCTGAGAAGGCCCAGCGGATGATGGTGAGCAGAGAAACAAGATTAGGATTCGTGTCGGTCAGCACGATATTTCCTACCTGGCGAGCGCTACACTGAGCCAGGAGTTCTTTTACTTTTTCTCCGGCATGCAACCACATGTTGCGACAACCCACTACCGTCACCACGGGTTTCCCCGCCAGCATTTTTGCATCCTCACTTTTCAGGAAGGCCGTCACCGGTTGCGAGGGATGCAGGAACCAGGGTTGCCAGCCCAGGAGGACGAGGTCATACTCTGCCTGCCTGATTTCCGGAGGTATGGGTAGTACCGGAGCGGGTTCCATTGCTACACATTCGGGCATGGCATCAAAGAAGCTGTCGGCTTTCCAGGGCCAGGGCCAGGCTTGCTGCGGCATAATGGGGACATATTGAATTGAGACTTCCTCGGATATATCCCGCATCATCTGGCTCAAAATTGTCCTGAGCTGGCCTGACTGTGAATAATAAAGAACAAGAATTCGTGGTTTCATAAAAGGGCAAAGCACCGGACGTAGCGGCTCCAGAAAGGGGAAGCTTGTATTTAAGAACCTCCGGCAGACTACACCACCGTCAGGTAGAGATAGGCATAAGTGAATCGGGCACTTTCGGGCACCATCACCAGGATATGCTGGCCTTTCTGAAGCCGCCCACTATGTAGGATTTCTTCCAGCATCAGATAAGGAGAGGCGCTGCCTACATTTCCCACCTGGGGCAGATTATAGAACCATTTTTCTTCGGGCAAATCCATACCAATCAATTCATGGTACTGCTGAATTTGCTTCTTGAAAAACTCACTGGACATATGGGGCAGATAGAAGTCAATGTCTGCACCGGTGATTCCATATTTCTCCATCAATGACTGGATGAACATTCCGCCACGGGGGACAATATTTTCGCCCAGCAGGCGAGTGTCTTGCTTGTAGGAAAAGGTGCTTTGTTCGCCCCAAGTGCGCTCATCCATATCGTTCCAACCGGTAAGCGAAGCGTCTTCATTTTTTATGGCACCGGCATACATGCATGTCTCCAGTTCATTGGCATAAGAAAGGATTTCGAGCCAATCAATTCGCAGGGACAGTCCTTCCTTATTGGGTTTATTTTCCAGTAATGCGGCCCCTGCACCATCGCTGAGCATCCAGCGCAGAAAATCTTTCTCAAATGCGAGAAACGGATTCTTGTCCATTTCGGTCCAGCTCTCGGCCTCCAATTCGAACCTACTGGCTGTGAGGCGGGCCGACATGCGTTCCGAACCAACTGAAGCAGCCATATCCACGAAACCACAAGCCACCGCCATATAGGCATACTTCAGCCCTTGAATGGAAGAAGCGCAAGCACCAGAAGTGGAGATAATTTCCAAGGGGCCGGCGCCCAGTTCGCCGTGAACCATAGACGCATGAGAGGGCAGGAGCTGGTCTGGCGAAGTAGTACCCGCAGCAAGTAGTTTCAGGTTTTCAATAGGGTGCTGATTATCGAAGAGTGCCTTCACTGCTGCGGCAGCCATCTGAACATTCGTGTGCGTGGGTTGCCCATCTTTCAGGGCGTAAAAACGGCGTTTGATACCATTGTTTCGGAGAGTGATGCTGCGTGCCCGGGAAGGTTTTCCTCCTATCATACCCAGCACCGATTCCATCTCATCGTTACTTATCGGATTATTTGGTAAAAATTTCGATAGACGAGTAATGTAAACGGGATTCATCTAAATGACGGAACTGATTATCAAGTTGTGTGTGTGCGCCAAATGTAACAGAATTGGGCAAGCGTCCGGGCGCATCCTGAGAGGAACGACCGAAAGCACTTGCCTATAAAAACAACGAAAATCTGTAGAAGGGACTACTGCATTTCGGTTCCATCTGCTCCATTAATCGAGTAGTAATACATACCCCGGTAGCCTGGATAGAATCCCGAGATCTGTATTTGGTTGCCCGCAGCAGCCAGGGCTTGCTGCAATTCTTCGAGGCTCGTAATATTTTGGCTGTTCACCGCGGTAATGACAAAATTTTTCTTCATGCTCGTCATTTGCCCGATGGTGCCGGAGCCAGGGTCAAGCACCACTACGCCACCCTTCACGCTATAGCTTCTGCGTTCCTGATTGGAGAGCGGGCGCATCAGGGCACCTAAGATTTTTGTTTCCGCATCGGCCTTGATGATTTGGGTATTCCCGGCCAGATTTTTCAGCTCAACAGTGGTGTTGTACAGCTTGCCATTCCTGGAATAAGTAACGTCCACATGGTCGCCGGGGGCATAACGGGCTACCTGCCCCAGCAATTCGGGCACACTCCCCACAGGCACGCCGGCAATCTGAGTGATGAAATCACCCACCCGAAGGCCAGCAGCCCGGGCACCGCCATTGTCTGACAAACCTTGTACATACACACCATTGATATGGTCAAAACCCAGCGACCGGATTTGCTCCTGGGTGGCATTCTTAGCATCTAATGGGGCCACCCCGAGGTAGCCGCGCTGCACTTTCCCATAGGTGCGCAAATCACTGGCAACTTTGCTCACAATATTGGAAGGGATGGCATAGGAGTAGCCTGTGTAGGTACCATTCGGGGAAGCAATCGCAGAGTTGATACCAATCAACTGACCGGCGGTGTTGACTAAGGCACCGCCACTGTTTCCGGGGTTAACCGCAGCGTCTGTCTGGATAAATGATTCAATTGCGTTCCTACTTTGCGTGCTATTGATGCCAATAGAGCGCCCCTTGGCACTAACAATACCCGCGGTGACTGTGGCATCCAGCGAGAAGGGATAGCCCACAGCCAACACCCACTGGCCCAGGTGCACATTATCTGAATTTCCAAACTCCATGAACGGAAGGTTCTTCGCGTCCACTTTCACAAGGGCAAGGTCTGTCGAAGGGTCTGTGCCAATCACTTTGGCGTTAGTAGTATATCGGTCGTTGAATGTAACAGTAAGCTCATCAGCGCCGGCAACGACGTGGTTATTGGTGATGATATATCCGTCCGGAGAAATAATCACACCGGAACCAGAACCTAACTGAGGAGGCAATGTGTATTGGCGAGGGCCGAACATGCCGCCCCAGATATCATCCATAAAGGGATCCTGAGCAATCACGGTGCGCGGCTTTGTCTTGGTGCGAATATGAACCACTGCTTTTACGGAAGCTTCTGCCGCAGCCTGAAAATCTACAGGCCCGGAACTCACGATGGGCTTGTCGCCCAAGGCTACATAATTCACAGGCACCTGTTTTTCCTGTCCCGCAAATGCGGGAAAATCACGGCTATAACGGGCAACCAAAAAGAACGTAAGTAAAGAAGTGGCAGTAGCAGTAAGGACTACAGTCAGGAATTTCGTTTTCATAAAACAAAAGGCCGGTTTTGCCCGGTAGCACGCTTTTCTCAAAAATATTTCCACCGGCCATTAGCAGGCTGTTAAAACAGCATCTGGCCCGAGCAGGATGGGTATTCTTAACAGGACTACCTCAAAATAATACGATGCTCCGGGGGGAACGATAGAGCCGAAACACGTTAGTGTTCCAGAGGCAACAGTGCCCCTTCGGGAAATTGAATCCGTTCCAGATAAAGCCCCCATCCTTTTGGCGAAAAATCTGCCTGGCTACAGTCTTTTGACTGAATAATCCGATGAAAAGTATCGAGGTCATACTTGCCGCGCGCCGCACGTAATTGAGTGCCCACCAACCCACGTACCATGCCTCTTAAAAACCGATTTGCTTCCACAACATACTGTAATTCATCCCCTGCATCTTCCCAAAAAGACTGAAAAATCTGGCAACGATAAGTTCGGGTCTGGGCGCCTCGTTTTGAAAAGCTCTCAAAATCAGAATAGGCCTTGAGGGCAGCGGCAGTAGCATCCAGCAGCGGGCGGTTCAGCTTATAAGGGAAATGCAAAGCCCGATGCTGCAAAAAGGGATTTTTCTTGCAATAAATCCGATAGCGGTATTGGCGGGAAAGCGCATCAAAACGGACATTGAAATCATGCGCAGCACGGAACATCCGGTTGACCGAAACGGCCATTGGCAAAAGGGCATTAAGCTGATATTGGCTATGCGCATTCAGGATAAGTTCCGTGTCAAAATGATAGTAGTTGGCCAGTGCATGCACGCCTTCGTCTGTACGGCTGGCACCGTAAGTTTCAACAGGCTGGCGTAGTAAGATGCTTAAAGCATTGTTGAGTGCAAGCTGCACGGTGGGTTGGCTGCCCTGAATCTGCGAACCATTAAAAACACAGCCATCATAGCTCAGTTCGAGCACGTATCGAGTCATCGGCAGGGAGCTTTCCGGAGTATTTTTTAAAAAAAATCAGCACCTCAATCGTGGGAAGTGCCTGGGCAGGCATGCAACAGAAGCGACAAAGATACCTTTACGCCACCGTGCAGTCAGTAACCATTCAACCCGGACCGATTCAGGGAAACTTGATAGCTCCAGCCTCTAAAAGCTTTAGCCAGCGTGTGCTTGCTGCGCTGTTGGTAAGAGGCGGCAACCTCTTGATCCGCAATCCCGGGACCTCAAGTGACGAACGGATTGTCCGGGAATTGTTGAAGGAAGCAGGCTACACATACTCGGTCACGCTAAATAATGATTTGTATTTCGAAGCTCCTGAGAACAGACTGCCGATTAAATATGCCGACTTCGGTTCATCGGCGCTGGCAGCCCGGATGTTGACTCCGTTGCTGGCTTTACAGCCTCACGTGGTGCGTTTAGATGGCACAACACAATTGTGCAAGCGCCCATTACCTTTTCTCAACACCTGGCTGCCTCAGTTAGGCGTTCGGGTGGCCGGCACTGGCGGCTACCTTCCTGCCAGCATCCAGGGCCCTTTGAAGCCTCGGGACATCCAGATTGATGCTTCACTCAGCTCGCAAGCCCTTAGTGGGCTACTCCTGGCCTATTCTGCAACCAACGCTACAGGAACAATCATTGAAGTCCAAAACTTAGTCAGCAAACCCTATATAGACCTGACCCTGCATGTACTGGAACTGATGGGCATGTTGACACCAACTCACGAAGATTACCATCGCTTCATGTTTCCGGCAACGAATCCAGGGCTTGAAAAAAGTGCACAGATCCATATTGAAGGGGACTGGAGTGGCGCAGCGTTCCTACTCGTAGCGGGGGCCATTGGTGGCAAAGTCTGCATACAGGGCTTAGACAAGCACAGCAAACAAGCCGACCTCCGAATCCTGGAAGCTTTGAAGCAATGCGGGGCAGGCGTTTCAGAAACTCAGGGGCAGATATGTGTAGTAAAAGTCAGCCCGCTCAGGGCCTTTCACTTTGATGCAAATGAATGTCCTGACCTATTTCCTCCATTAGCCGTTTTAGCTTGTTATGCCCAAGGGCAAAGCAGTATTCAGGGCGTAGAACGACTACTCTATAAAGAGAGTAACCGGGCAATCAGCATCACCGGGGAACTACAAAAAATGGGGGCGGAAATCCACATTGAAGGCGATGCAATGGTGGTTGAAGGGGGCAGGCAGTTAGCAGGCACCCTACTTCATTCACACGAAGACCACCGCATAGCCATGATGTGTGCCCTTGCGGCCATCGGTGCTGATGGGCCGGTACAGATCCAACAAGCCATGGCTGTGGACAAATCGTTTCCTGACTTCTACGAAATGCTCCATCATTGCGGACTACAGATCGCCTACGGCAAATAACTTAGCCCGCATGAACCGATTTGGGCGATTGTTTCAGGTGCAGATTTGGGGCGCATCGCATGGCCCGGGCCTGGGCCTCAGCCTGGATGGCTGCCCACCCGGTATCCCATTGAGTGAAGCCGATTTTTATGAAGACTTATTGCGCCGTCAGGGCGGTAACCTTCGGGGCACCACACCCAGAAAAGAGCCGGACAAGCCCATCTTTCAATCAGGGCTATTTCAGGGAAAAACTACCGGCGCGCCTCTTTGTATTCTTTTTGAAAACACAAACACGCGCCCTTCCGATTATGAAAAATTGCGTAGCATTCCGCGTCCCGGGCATGCAGATTTTGTAGCTCACTATAAGTATGGCGGCTTTGAAGATTACCGGGGCGGTGGGCATTTCTCGGGCCGGCTTACACTTTGCTTAGTCGCTGCCGGTGTGGTGGCAAAAAAACTATTGCCCGGCATCACCATCCAGGCACAGGTAACAGAATTGGCTGGTTGTAGCAATCTTGAAGAAGGCCTGCAACGCGCCATTGATGCCAAAGACAGTGCCGGCGGCATTGTGGAGTGCAGGATACAAGGCTTGCCGATTGGCTGGGGGGAGCCATTTTGGGATTCTGCTGAATCTTTACTGGCTCATGCAGCCTTTGCTATTCCGGCGGTACGGGGCATAGAATTCGGGACAGGATTTTCGGCAGCCCGCATGTTTGGCAGCCAGCACAACGATGCCATTCTGAATGCAGAAGGCCACACAAAGAGCAACCATGCAGGCGGTATTGTAGGCGGGCTGACCAACGGAAATGAAGTTGTTTTTCGCATCGCAATAAAGCCTGCTTCGTCCACGCCTCAACCGCAAACATCCTGGAACCGGGAGACAAATCAAATGGAAGAATTTTCGGTGAAAGGAAGACACGACCTGGCCATTGCATTACGTGTACCACCAGTGCTGGAAGCCATTACCGCAATCGTATTGACTGATTTGATGATGATCAGTAATGCAGGCTCTTCCCTTTTTTCTTCTAAAGAAAAATAGACGACAGCACCCGCCCCGTACAAAACACAAAGCCAACAAACCTTTATTTTGAAATTGCATTTCTGATTCTTTCAAAACTTCATTCTATGGCAGTATTCGGCTCGCTTTCCCGTTTTCAGAATTTCGGCTTCCTGCTCTTGCGTATCGGCATCGGTGCGATTATGATTGGGCATGGCTTCCCGAAGCTGAAAGGTGGCCCGGAACTCTGGGAGCAAATAGGTCATGCTATGAGCCAGTTTGGCATCCACGACTTCTACACGTTTTGGGGATTCAGTGCCGGCTTTGCAGAGGCTGTAGGAGGCTTGCTGTTCTTGCTGGGGTTCCTGTTTAGACCCGCCTGCCTGTTGATGCTTTTCGTCATGATAGCCGCATCCTTGCAGAGCTACGGTATGGGTGGCTGGAGTGCCCTGCTTCATCCTTTGTCTCTCGGTGTTCTTTTTGTCTCCATGTTCATCATAGGGCCAGGTCGGTTTTCTGTGGACAAGCGCTGATTGCTCTCGAAACCGCTTCTGTAAATTTTTCCCTTTTTCATTCGGAATCTTGTTCCGGGCATTTTGCCAAAGGCAAAAAATCATCCAACCAATAAGCCCGCGATGGTAGCGGACAGGTAAGATGCCAAGGTGCCGCAAAACAGGGCCTTCATACCCAGCCGGGCCAGGTCAGCCCTTCGCTCAGGAACCAAGGCGCCAATGCCTCCAATTTGCATGCCCACAGAAGAAAAGTTGGCAAAGCCACAAATAGCTACAGTCACTATGGTCAGCCCTTTGGAGCTGAGTACCGGCACACTGTTATTCGTCAGGTTTGTGAATGCAACAAATTCGTTGATGGTGATTTTTTGCCCCAGCAAGGTGGCAACGTGAGCCACATCTACTGAAGGCACGCCCATGGCCCAGGCAAAAGGATAAAAGAGCTGTGCAAAAAGATAATTCAGCGACAGGTTAAATGAGGGATTAAAGAGGTGGCCGATATGGAGCAAAATCCAATCAATCATGGCGATGAGTGCGATAAAACCAATGAGCATGGCAATCGCATTCATAGAGATTTTCCAGCCGTCTGCGGCGCCGTGGGAAATTGCATCAATCAGGTTACTATAGCTGCTTTTCACTTCCAGCTTGACTCGGCCCAGTGTTTGTGATTCTTCGGTTTCCGGGAACACAATTTTTGAAATCACCAAAGCACCGGGCGCCGCCATGAGCGAGGCGGCAATGAGCTGTGGGGTGATGTTGAGGCCCGCCCGCATACCCATATTGGCATACACAATCAGGATGCCTCCGGCGATGCAGGCAAGGCTGCCGCTCATGGAAGCCAGCAATTCTGAGCGGGTCATGGAAGCCAGATAGGGGCGTATCATCACCTGAGCTTCTACCTGCCCCACAAACGCTGATGCCACATTGCTCAGCGCTTCTGCACCGCTCACGCGCATCACCCAATTCATCGCACGGGCAATCACAGCTACGATGCGTTGCATCACTCCGATATGATAAAAAATAGCGACCAGCACGCATACCAAAATGATAGTGGCCGTGATGTTGAACGCAAAGACAAAGGTTCCGGGAGCACTGTAGTTCACGATGGTTCCGCTGAAGTCCACAGCGCCTATGCCTCCCCACACGAAGTCAGCGCCCACCTTGGCAAAACCTTCAATTTTTTCCATCCCCTTTCCGAGGAACTGAAAGAATTGATTCACGAAAGGCACTTTGAACACCAACACTGCAATAAAGAATTGCAGAAACAGGCCACTAATGACCAGGCGTTTATTGATTCTACTGCGGTTATTTGAAAAAAGGAAGGCAAGACCCAGAATGAGCAGGATGCCTATGAGGCCGGTAAATCGTTGCATGGAGTAACAGAACTGCACTTATTCAGGCGCAGGTAGCAGGGAATTTTTTCAAAATATAAATCGGATGAAGCTTGAAGCATTTGCCCAATAGACTTTGCATTCATTGTCCTCGAATGTTCGGGAGGCCTAAAAATAGCCGTCATCCTCCCTTTTCCAAAACATGAAGATGTGTTCAATCAGGCATCCGTTTCTCGCATCCGGCACCGATAGGAACCTGTTTATTTTCCTGAAGTTCCGGGTAGCAATCGGGCAGCATCTGTTGAAGAAACCGGCTTTGATCCAGAACCTCTCAGATTGGCAATCTTATTCAGTAAGTCGAACCAAAAAGGTGCCCCCAGCATTATGGCCATCACGGTAGCCAGCCAGCCAATCGCATGTTGCCGAACGGTAAGCATCCAGTTTGCCTGTTCCGCATCGGTCCATCCAAGAGGCATGTTGGTGGGTACCGTTGCACGCATGGAATCCACAGCCGCAGTGATGAGCCGAACCTTGTTGCTGTCCTGGCTCATGATTTCAATATGTTGGGCAGTCATCTGTGCCCGGTCGGCAAATCGGGCTGTTTCTTCTTTGTGGTCGTAGAGGTAAGATGCCACCTGCAACGTATCTACATTCAGCATGACGACTACAATCAGGCCGATCCAAAACGTAAGGGGGCGGACATATTTCTTTTTCAAAGCTCCGGTCAGCCGGTCCATATTAGAGTCGAACCAGGCTTCCAGTTTTTCTTTAAAAACTTGAAGGGAATTTTTTACTGCCATGCCCGAAGGAAGCTGTGCCGATGCAGCATTTGCCGTCCATGCAGCAAGGCTTTCCGGTGCCTGCAGGCGGGCTTCATTACCTATAAAAACCAGCGTGCGCAGAAACTCCGGCTCCAGAGCTGGGCTGCCATCTATGGCGCGGGCCGCTTCAATTCTTTTCAGTAGTTCATCCAGGTTTGCGGGTACGGGTGCCTCCGGATGTTCGGCATCGAAACTGAGTTTTTCAAAGAGTGCCGTAGTAAAATTTTTAGCGTCAATAAATGAAGCGGAACGTCCTTTCCCAGACAAAACGGTGGTCAGGCAATGGTCGGCTATGGATTGCCCCAACTTCATCACACTTCCGTTCGGCTGCATCATTTCTTTATTAAAAATGCTCATCAGCCAACGTGTGAGAAGCTTCGCACGAAACTGGCCCGTTGTGAGGATACTCTCCACAACGGCACTGCAGATAATGCTCAGCACGAAATAGATGAAGATGAGGCCAAGAACGAGGTCGAGGATGGGAAAGCCAGACATAATGATTGCGGTTAAATACTCTTGTCTTTGGAAGCAACAACAGCTACTTTATTGACCGCATAAGGTACCATGCCAATACCTAAAGCCAGAAGTACTGCGGGCAGGGCCGACAGATCGGGCGGCAAGCCATTGACGAGATAGAAGTAAAAGAAAAAGCAAGCAGAAGCCAACCCCACAGTGAGGAGCAGCATTGCACTCACAAAGGCGATCAGCCTGGAAATGCTGGCGCGTAATTCCGGCACCTCCAAATTGCTGAGTGCGTTAAAGGCTGCATCTTCTGCCTGCCGGGCGGCCTCTACTTTTTGCGGATCAACAGGCGCATGGGCCTCTTCGGCCAAACGTGCTTTACGTGCCGCTTCAAAAACTTGTAGTGCCTGAATATTTATTCCGGTAGCAGACACTTCGATGGTAGGAGGGAAGAGCCGGGCGAGGTTGGCTAATGCAGCCATGCCCGGTCCGGCATTTCCACTTTTCAGTGCTTCATCATAAGAGGCCTGAGCAGAATCCTTTGCCTGGCGGGCTGTACTGATTTCCAGTTTTTGAGCTTCTGTCCGGGCATTTTCATCCGAATATTTTGTCAGCAAATGATTCAGGGCGTCCTCTGCTGCGTCCCGGTTTTTCTGAGCGGCGATCAGGGTAGTGTTGCTCCAGTCCATGAGCCAATTCTTCAACGATTCCGCTTTGTATTCCGGGTTGGGGATGCACAGCTTGTCTTGCATATTTTCAGACAAAGCATCCCGAAAGCTGAACCCTTGTTTGCGGATTGCAAGGCAGAACAGCATCAGGAGAATCAGCGAAAAACCGCACATAATGCAGATGAGTACGATACCAATACGACTGCCATTCGGAGTGGGCGTAGCCGGGTTAATCCCCACTTGCTTCATCAGCCGATCACGGGCCTCAGAAGCTTCCTGTAAGAGCACCTGTGCCGCACGTTCCAAACTGTCGCGGGTCATTCTTGAACGTGTTTGTGCTGCTATCATTGCCGCCTTCCCGGAGGAGTCTTTTTCGAGGGCCAGGCTATCGGAAAGAAACTTTTGTGCCGCTTCAGTTGCTCGTAACTGGCAGTATTGAGCGGCCTCCATTTTTGCCCTGTAATCAGAGAGAAGTACCTGCTGCATCATTGAATCCCGAGACTGGCTATGAACCAAAGGGCAGATGCTGAAGCAAAGAAGAAACAGGAGCAGCAATTTTTTCATTGGATTAATTATTCATGCTAAAAAAGAGGGGGCATGCTATTGATTTTGACAAAACTCAAGGGCCAAGACGGAGGACTTCCGAGCTATCCTATTGAACAGCCCGGAAATCCACCTTGCTGATTCAGCTTTCAAACTGAAAGCCCTGGAATCGGTTGAGCCATCCTTTTAAAAACTTTTGCTGGCTGGGGTTGTTGGCTACGCGATCCTGTGCCCGTTGCACCCGGACAGCTACCATCTGGTTAAACAGATTTTGTGCATTTGCTGAATTGATCGCAATCAGGGTTTGGTTGCCCACTTTCCCATCTATATCTACGTTGAGTAAATCCTGCACTTGCCGTACGGCAATTGCGCCGGATGTCACATGCCAATCGAAAAGATAGCTGGCCACCGATTGTGATTTTATGTCGTTGCCCCGGATGTCGTCCCAAAACTGAATACGATAAAAGTCGGCCACCAAAGCATTGAGTTTATCGCCGTCCGGGCCTTTCACAAAAGCTCCACGCTTCAGCGGTGCTTGCTTTTTGACCCGGTCAATGATGGGCCAGATACTGCTTTTAGGCCAGTGAACACGGGCGATGCCACAATAGGTTTCACCGCCCGTGTCGCCGGGAACGTTTGCATAACCGCCTTCAAAGCGGAGGGTCATGTCGAGTGCGGGTTGGAGGTTTGCCATGATGTTGGTTTTGTATTGGGTTTAGAGATAGAAAAGAAATGTTGAAGCAGGTTTATTCAATAATCGGACGCGCAAAGAGGCTGTAGTTGACTCCCAGGATGGAGAAAAATCCGCTGCTTGTGAGGGGTTCATCATCAAAATCTTTCCCCAGGCTCAGGTTGACGCTGATGTCCTTCATCAGTAGATAAGAGACCTGGGCCGCCAGGCGGTAACTAAAGCCATTTTCTTTTTTATAAAAATGTTCCGTCCCCTGAATCACCGGCACCTGCAACCAATACCAGCGCAGCATGCCTTCCAGCGAAAGATTGTAGCGACTGCCTTCTTTGAGGTAGGCAAATCCGAGGTCGAAATGAGCTTTAGCCGTATCGCTGTTCCGATTCATGTAGCGGGCCGATGCACTAAACAAATCGCTGCGCGAAACATAGTAGGAAGCGGTAGCCCAAAGCCCGATTTTTTCCCAGGCATACTGCTGCGTCGTGTTGAAACCAGAAGCACCGGCAAACTCCAGCACAAAGCCTTTACGCTGATAGAGCAGGCGCGATAGGTTTTTTTTCAAAGCCTGATTGCGCGTCATGAGCCGAAGCTTCAGCTCATCCAACATCTTTCGGATGTCTTGCGGTTGGTCTTGAAAATTTTGAATAATGGCCTCTGCTTCCTCCCGGAACTGACCCGATAGCATGGAGTTTATTTGTTGCGTGCTGCATTGTGTCAGCACCCAGTCCTGCGCTTGCTGCCGGGTCTTTAGCTGTACCCCCGTCAGGACTTTAGCGGTGCTGATCAGGCTTTGCAAAAGTTCATATTGCGTGAGTTCTTTTTGCACGATGGCGAGGCTATCTATCGGTTGGCCATTCAGGATTCTAAAGCGGAAACCGGCGCCCAGTTTGTTGGCACCTTTTGCAGAATCCCTGACGGTAGCAGCCGAAAAACTGAGGCTTTGCAAAAATGCCTGGCCCGGGTCGGGATTGAGGTATTCCTTTTGGCTGAGTGTGGGGCGGCTGGCAAGCCAATAGGGTGAGCATTCCAGGCCCAGATTCATCAGCAACTTTCCCTGCGGGTCAAAAGCACTGAGCACATCGGTTGCCAGGTCTTTGTTGCTGGAAGGCTTCATCACGGCTGCCGGCTCGAAACTGAGGATGCTAAAGGCCGGCGATGAAGGAATGGTGATTTGCTGCTCGCCGGATTCCTGAGCAAGGCAAGACAAGGGAAACAAAATCCCGAACAAGGCATAATTCCAAAAACGGTTCCTCATGAATGATGGATTTGAATGATGAATTCAACCTCATCATTTTGATTGGGCACTTCTATGTTGTAGGGCCTGAATCGGGTTTCGCTTGCTCCTTCCCACATAGAAATGGTCAAACTGACCCAATTGGTTTCCTGGAGCACATCGGTCACCTGTGCAATAACATGAGTAGTCTTCCCAATAAGTGCTGCCTTCTTTCCCAGTCGGGCCGGCTGGTTCACACCCAGCAATTGGTCTCCCAGAAGAATCGTGTAGGAGCCGGACTGGCCGTTTCCGATAAATACAGTACAGATGATCTCGGTATCATCCGTTACAGGCAGGAACTGTTCTTCAGTCGGGGGATACGATATGAGGGCCATCGGAGGTTTCTTAATAAAAAAAATTGCTTCCGTAGTATATCCTAAAGCACCACACCATATGCTTCCGTGAAGGCAGCCTTAGCATAGGCTTCAGAAGCATAGCCATATCCCTGGTCGCCCCAACCCGTCCCCCAACTGTTGCGCACAATAAAGGATTTCCCTTTGTAACCTACCAGAGCCACCGCATGGCCGCCCCGGATTGTTTTCGGCTGATAGGTATTCATAACCCCCTTCGTGGAAGTAGCATTATCCCAGGTAGCATCCACACCGAGGCGTGTGAGAATTGGGCCTTTGGTGGCAAGCCAGGTGCGCCAGTTGCCCGGCTGGGTGCCCAGGTTGAAATAAGATGAAACCTTTCGTTGGGCAGCGAGGGCATAAAAGGTATTGGGCGCATTGCCATAAAGCTTTCCGGAGGCGAAGGGCAGGATACTATCCGCTACCACTCCATACTTGCGTGCGATGTCTAAAGCTGCTTTCAGGCTGGTGCCGTCCGCTTCCAGAAAAGTGCTGGGCTGGCTGGTAAACTCATCTGTCTCCTTTGCAGCCATCCAGATAAATCGGGGCGAAAGCAATTCCGTTTGTGCCAGTCGCCCGGCCTGCACGAAGAGCCAGCGCAATACCGAATCGGCCGTAGCCCATCCCACACAAGAGCCCGTGTCCCCCTGATCATTAATCTTCCACCAGGCTGCCCGTAGGTCGCGGTTGAGCGGCAGAGCACGGACGGAACCTAATATTTCGGCGTCCAGGGCATTCTCAAAAGTCCAGTCCCGTTCGGTGTTTTTGGAAGGGAGGATATTTAGGATTCGGTGTGGGCCTTCCAGGCTAAGGCGTTTGGCGGGAGCTGATTTTTTCGTGCTGTTCCGGCTCTTGGTTTCGGATTTTGAAGCACTTCCTTTTGTGGCCATAAAATGGGGTTGGGTTGGTGTCAGGGAACGTTGAGCTCCCTGGCGGGTGAATAGATTTTTTTCAGCATTCCAGGCACAGGCATTGCAGATGTCTGGGCCTTCAGATGTTGCTTTCACCAAGTTAAAACCAGCCTGTATATCCTGTCTCTTTTTGATGTTTTTTTTCTTTCATGATTTTCAAAGCTCATGACTACAGGATACAAGGGGTGAATTTTTTTCATTAGCGTTCTGCCCCGGATGCTGAACAGGGAGCTATTGCTGGCTAAAAAAACAGCCCTTTGCAAATTGGAGCAATCGGCAAAAACAACAGAGGCTGCCTCTACGGAGGCAGCCTCTGCTATGGATATAAAATCGGTTCAGACAAATTGGAGTTGTGCCTGTTGCACTTTCTGCTGCAGTTCCTCGAAGAACTGCTCCCGATTAGGGTTGTTGGCCCCATTCAGGGACTGGGAGCGCTGCAGGACATGCTCAAAATAATCGCGGGTATTCTGGCACATTTCCGGGTCGTGAGTCAGCATCATATTATGCATGCAATGGTTTACGAATACGGTGTGCAAGCCGTCTGCGTCAATAAGGGTAGCATCGTTGCCATCATAGGCTTCGTTCAGATAAAGTTTAAATGGTGCACCTGCGTTTCGATCGCCCTGGGGCAGCAGTTTCACGCCGCGCTCAGCTTGCTTGCGAAGGTGTTCAACCATGTCAGACAATTGCTCCAGGAGGCGGTTGGCCGTTTCGGGCTTGTCAAACACGCCCATTTTTTGATACTGGGTGATTTGTTGTAAGGTGCTTTGAACGCAATTAATACCCACGATTTCCGTAGCAGGAATCTTCTGATAGGCCTTCAACAACTTAGGAGTGAATTCATTGAGGGCATGACCCAGGTCGTGGCGTTCAAAGCTGGTACGGGCATAAGCCGGGTGGTCAATGATAGTCTTGATCCAGTAGAAGTACTTGAAGGCACACAACTCCGGAAAGGGGAGGAACTCAAAGGCCAGGAAATCGTGTGCTTCATAATAAATCATCTTATTCACTGCCTGCTCCACATGCTGTGTATGTTCTAGTAATCCACCGAGGTAGTTGCGAAAATTGAAACCCTTTGCACGGAGCCAGTTGCCATAGCAGACGGAGCTGCCCGAGTCAATCTTGAGCATCGAGTCAATGGAGATACGGAAGTGGCGGGACAAGGTCTGCATTTCTGCAAACGAGAGCGATTTTTCACCGCGTATGCGCCGGTAGGCACTGTCCGGGCTAACCTTCAGGAGGGTAGAGATTTCCTCAGCCAGAGAGAGGTTAGAGGGTAGAATTTCCCGAATCTGGTCGAAGAGTTGCTGCTGGAGCAAGTCGGGCTTGATCGAAGGGAAATTGATGGTTGCAACAGAAAACATAGGCCTGTTCTCGAATCGTTTATTAATTGATTACGGCCAAATTTAGCAGGGGGCTAGTGGGATTTATAATTGATTCATACCCTTTAACGCAAGGATAAGGTCTTCTTAACCGACTGCTTAGAAACGTATCGGCACGGACCTCGAACGCCATGGAACTCGATCAAACAGAATCTCCCCCAGGAATCCCCCCCGAACGATGACCAAAATTCCCGGCTATTCCTTTGTTGAGATATTACTTTCGCGCTTCACGAAAACAAGCCTGTCTTGCACATGCGACATCCTAAAATTGCTCTGGCGATGCTGGCCTGCGGTATCCTGGGTACTGCCCCCTTCGCCTACGCCCAAAAGAAACCAGTGTCTAAAACCACGACTGCTTCTGCATCTGGCACATCCCAGATTAAGAAGCTAAGCTCTGTAGAAGGAATTACGGAATACGAACTGCCCAATGGCCTGCGCGTGCTTTTGTTTCCAGATCAAAGTAAACCCACGATCACCGTCAACATCACCTATTTGGTCGGCAGCCGGCTGGAAGGCTATGGCGAAAGTGGCATGGCCCACCTGTTGGAGCACATGGTGTTCAAAGGCTCAACGAAGCACAAAAACATACCTGCTGAACTGAGTTCACATGGTGCATCACCGAATGGCACCACCAGCGATGACCGCACCAACTATTTCGAAACCTTCAACGCTACCGATGAGAACCTGAACTGGGCCCTTGACCTGGAAAGCGACCGGATGGTCAATTCATTTATCAAAAATGAAGACCTGCAAAGTGAATTCACGGTGGTGCGCAATGAATTTGAACGCGGCGAAAACAACCCCGCCCGCATCCTCAATGAGCGTATCATGAGCTCTGCCTACCTCTGGCACAACTATGGCAAGAGCACCATCGGCTCTAAAGAAGACATTGAAAAAGTGCCCATCAAAAACCTTCAGGCTTTCTATCATAAATATTACCAGCCCGATAATGCCGTGCTGATGGTGACGGGCAAGATTGATGAGCAAAAGACACTGGGCCTGATTCAAAAATATTTTGGGCCTATCCCCCGCCCCACGCGTGTATTGCAGCCTGACTATACCGTAGAGCCTGTTCAAGATGGCGAACGCAGCGTCACCCTGCGCCGCGTTGGAGATGTGCAAGCCGTGGCCTGCGCCTATCATATCTGCGCTGGTTCAGACCCCGACTATGCGCCCCTGGATGTGCTCAGCGAAGTGCTCAGCAACGAACCAGAAGGCCGCCTCTACAAGGCATTGGTGAAGCCCGGCCTGGCCAGTTCCGCTTATGCCTATGTGGAAGGCAAGCACGACCCGGGCGTGATATACTTCAACGCTGATGTGATGAAGGAAAAATCTCTGGACAGCGCGAAGAACGTCCTGTACGCAACGATTGACAACCTCATTAAAAACCCGCCAACAGAAGCTGAAGTAAGCCGCGCTAAAACCAAGCTGCTTGCCGACTTCGACAATATCTTCCGTAAGTCCAACATCACCGGGCTGGTCATGTCTGAGTTTATCGCTCAGGGAGACTGGCGCCTGGCCTTTATCTATCGCGATAACCTGAAAAAAGTAACCCCGGCAGATGTAGCCCGGGTAGCCGCCCATTACCTTAAAGTGAGCAACCGGACTACTGGCCTCTTTATCCCGACCGACAAGCCCGACCGTGCTGAAATTCCTGCCCGCCCGGATGTAGCCAAGTTGGTGGATAATTACAAAGGCGGAGCTGCAATGGCTGCTGGCGAAGCATTTGATGCCAGCCCTGCCAATATTGACAAGCGTACTGAAACCTTCAAACTTACCTCTGGCGCTCAGATAGACCTGCTCAATAAAAGCACTCGGGGCAATGTTGTAGAGGCCCGTTTCACCCTGCGCCTCGGCGACGAAGGCAGCATGATGAATAAAAAAGCCATAGCCGATGTGACCGCCGATATGCTGATGCGTGGTACTCAAAAACACACACGGGCTCAGATTAATGAGATGCTGGATAAGCTCAGTTCCAAACTAGGGATCTCTGGCAATGGGCAGAACGTCACAATCAGCATCACCAGCACAAAGCAAAGCCTGCCTGAGGTGCTCAATTTATTGAATGAAATCCTGCACGAGCCTGCCTTTCCGCAAGATGAATTCAAGACTCTAATCGATGAAAACCTGGCAGGCATCGAACAACAGCGCAGCCAGCCTCAGGCCATCGCCAGCCAGGCCCTCAACCGCAGCATCCGGAATTTCCCGAAGGGGCATATCCTCGAGACCATGACCTTCGACGAAATGGCCGCTGCATACAAGGCAGTGAATCTCGATGATGTGCGGAAATTCCATGCAGACTACTACAACGGTTCTTCCGCAACGGGCGCTATCGTAGGGGACTTCGATATGGAAGCTTTGAAGCCGATTCTGAATAAAATGTTCGACAACTGGAATGCTGTAAAAAGCTTCACCCGCGTTGCCACGCCCTATCAGGCAGTACCTGCCAAAGACCTGGAGTTCAAAACTCCGGACAAGAAGATGGCCATTTTCTTTGCAGCCCAGCCCCTGCAACTCCGCGACAGCGACCCCGACTATCCCGCACTGATGATGGCCAACTATATCCTCGGAGGAGGCTTCCTCAACTCACGATTGGCCACCCGCATCCGTCAGAAAGAAGGTATTTCTTATGGCGTTGGCTCCCAGCTTTCCGTCCCTTCGCTGGATGACGATGCCGTACTGGTTTCGTATGCCATTTACAACCCGGACAACAAAGACAAATTAGTTTCCGCCTGGCGTGAAGAGATGAACCGGATGGTCAGTGCCGGCATTACTGCCGATGAGCTGAAAGACGCCAAGAGTGGCCTCCTGCAAAGCCGGGCTACCTCCCGCGCGAACGATGCCGGACTGGCTTCCCTACTTTCCAGCGATCTCTTCCTGGGCCGCAACATGGCTTTCAGCCAAAAATTAGACGACCAAATCGGGAGCCTGACCGTGGACCAAGTGAATACTGCCATTAAGAAGTATTTCAACCCAGAAAAATCAACCTTAGTGAAGGCAGGCGATTTCAAATAATCCCCAAGTTCTTTCCAGCAAGCCCGGCGTGATACACGCCGGGCTTTTTTTGCGCCAATGGTACAATCGGATAGTGCCTTTTGTTTTTTTGGGAACCCGCTTAATTACTCGAATGCAGCTATGTAGCAGCCTACCTTAGACTTATATTCAGATAAGCTGCAACGAATGTCGGGCAGTGTGCTGCTGACTATAAATATTTTTTACCCGGAGCTATTAGTTGCAAGTCCGGATTGGGAAATAAAGGCTGCCGATCGCCTCAACGCTTCAAGAACATCCGGGTGCCCGAGGGTGAGCTGAAGCCTTTATATACTCTTTGATATTCCAAGGAGAAACAAATAGGTAATCTGGCTGTAAACAGAGGTAAAAACAGATACAGGCATTTTATGTCTGCTATAATTTGGAAGGGCTCGAAACCAATAAAGGTTTTGAGTATCTACCAAAACAAAGCGCACATGCAAACAAAACTGCTACGTCCCCTCTTTTCGCTTCTTGGAGGCTTTCTAGCGCTCATACTGGCGTTGGGAAGTTTCTCTTCACTTCAGGCGCAGACCTATTACTTCCCCGGTAGTAACTACAGCTACACAGGTGGCAACAATTCCTGGCCCTTCAATGCCGGAGCAAGCAGTGGCAGCTATATGTGCCAGTGGCTGTATTTGCCCGGCGACTTCAATTCCAC
Source organism: Bacteroidota bacterium (assembly GCA_018267625.1). GTDB lineage: Bacteria > Bacteroidota > Bacteroidia > Chitinophagales > Chitinophagaceae > UBA1952. The sequence continues at coordinate 1,508 of JAFDYC010000097.1, read as the reverse complement.
ACCTCCAGGGAATGTGTTTATCACTACTATCTACATCAAGCCCGGTAGTACGGGCTCGTACAGCTATACCAACATGCTGCTGAAGCTGGGCAACACCTCGCTGACCACGCTGACCAGCGGCACCTGGAACTCCGGCCTGACAACGGTGTACAACCCTTCTTCCGTAACAATCTCAACGACGAATAATTCCTGGCTCTCTATTACGCTGAGCACTCCGTTCCTGTACACCGGCGGAGGACTACTGTTTGAAGCTTCGCACCAAAACTCTGGGGGTATCGGCACAGGATTCACCATTAATCAATACTCGGTTTCGGGCCGCAACGGACGGATGTACGGAGTGCCGACCAGCACTAGTTCATCAGGAGCAGACAATGCCACAGCGCTCTTTGGCTTTGATTGTATCCCTGCTGCCTGTAGCGGAATGCCTTCGGCAGGCACCATCACGAATGCTGCGATGAATACCGCAACGCCTCTTTGTGCCGGCGGCACCATGACGCTCACCGGAAACTCTACCAATTTGGGTAATGGCATCACGTACATGTGGCAATCTGCAAGTAGCTCTACTGGGCCCTTCAGCAATGTCACCAATGGCAGTGGCTCCGGCACACTGAGCTATACAACCGGCGCGGTATTTTCCAACACCTGGTATCGCTTAGCCATCACCTGTACCAACAGCTCGTTGACTTCCTATTCGGCACCTTATCAGGTGATAACCGGCTCGGCACAACCGAGTGCGATTAGCGGTAATCCTACTTTCTGTCCGGGTGATATTTCAACTTACAGTGTGTCTAATGTGCCGGGAAGCACTTATACCTGGACATTACCTGCTGGCTGGACCGGCAGTTCGTCAAACAGTTCCATTACAGTAACCGCAGGCAGCAGTCCTGGCACCATCAGCGTACTAGCCAATTCTTCTTGCGGTACTTCCATAGCCCGGACAAAATCAATTGCCGCAGGCGGTGTCCCTGCTACACCCGGTGCTATCTCAGGCGCCCAACTCGTATGCAAAAACGCTTCGATGACGTATAGCGTGGCCCCTGTTGCAGGAGCACTTTCCTATCAATGGACATTACCCAGCGGTTGGTCGGGTAGCTCTACTACAAATTCTATCACGATAATGCCCGATACAAACAGTGGAAATATTATGGTTCGGGCCATCAACAATTGCGGGTTATCCCAGCCAAATTCCCGTGCTATCACGGTAATCAACTCACTCTCCAGCCCGGGCACGATTATTAGTTCTTCGAGCGGGAGTTATTGCGGAGGCAAAATCTATTCGTTCCGCATCAACTCTGTGCCCGGAGCTACTTCTTATGTATGGAATTATCCCAGTGGCTGGAGCGGTACCAACTCAGATACCGCTGTGCAGGTTTATGCCGGTAACAGTGGCCAGGTAACTGTAACCGCCTATGCAAGCTGCGCCACTTCACCTTCTTCCAGCCTCAGCATCACTGTACAGCCCGCCGTCACGCCCAGCCTGAGCATAGCGCCCTCCAGCAGCCCCGTCT
>JAFDYC010000096.1 GCA_018267625.1 Bacteroidota bacterium | reverse complement strand
AAAAAACCAAAAACTATACTTTTAAACTAGGCAGTTTTTAGGGACGCTTACAAACCATTGCACCGAAACACGAATAACTATTACAACTCGCTAAAAAAACCTTTAACAGTCTATAAATTAAGGCTGATTTTGTGGCATTTATCCATGCGAAAACACCTGTCAGCCCCGCTTTTCGTCCATCCTCATCGCCAGAAGGATGGTAAATAGCCTGTTTTTCGACCAGACGAACCTCCTGCCGGACTGGGCAGCCATTGAAGCGGAACTTAATAAGCACGACCACAAGGGCTATAGCGTTGCGCGGGTCTGGACCGCTTTAGCATAAAGCGTTCTATGCCAATCACCTCTTTCCTGTGTCTTTGCATAATGGGTGGGTGAATGAGCGGATTTAGCATTCATGAAAACTTTGGTTGCTGCCTCGTTCTCTATTACCAGAAATCATCTTTTCCAATCCCGTCACCATCGTATAGGTGCTCACAGGTGGAATATTCCGTCCCTTTTATCCTTGCATAAACGCAGCCCGCCCAAGCATAAGTAGATTGCATACTTAAAGCGGTTTCATGCCTTTTCATTTTTGCGAAGCAAAGCTTCATCCGCGCTTCATCCGCCGGTTTCTTATCCTGTTTTCTACCCTGTTTTTTCTTGTTGCCGGCTTGCAGGCACAGCCCACAGCTCCTACACCGGGAAAGTTGCTGCTGGCCCTCGAAAAATTACACACTACCGGCTCGGTACTTTACATCGCTGCGCATCCGGATGATGAGAATACCCGGCTATTAGCCTGGCTGGCTAATGAACGTCATTTGCGCACGGGCTACCTCAGCCTCACCCGTGGCGATGGGGGGCAAAACCTGATTGGTAAGGAGCAGGGGCCCATGCTGGGATTGCTGCGTACCCAGGAATTATTAGCGGCCCGCCGTACCGATGGCGCGGAACAATTCTTTACGCGGGCTTACGATTTTGGTTACACCAAAAGCCCGGAAGAAACCTTCCGTTTCTGGAACCACGACAGTGTGCTCTCGGATGTGGTTCGGATTATTCGTCAGTTCCGACCGGATGTAATTATCTGCCGGTTTCCGACAACCGGCGAAGGAGGACATGGCCACCATACAGCTTCAGCCATCTTAGCGCAGGAAGCCTTTGAGGCTGCCGCAGACCCGAAGCGATTCCCCGAACAACTCCGGCACTGGAGCACCTGGCAGGCCCGTCGTCTTTTTTGGAACACCTTCCGCTTTGGCTCGGTCAACACGACCTCGGAGAATCAATTGAAGCTGGATGTGGGTGGATACAATCCCCTGTTGGGGGCCTCGTATGGGGAACTTGCTGCGGAAAGCCGCTCCAACCACAAAAGCCAGGGTTTCGGCACCGCCCGAAGCCGCGGGGAAGCCATTGAATATTTCAAGCAACTGCGCGGGGATACCGCCCGTAAGGATTTGTTTGAGGGCATCAACCAAAGTTGGTCGCGGATGCCGCAGGCCGCAAATCTGGGGCCTCTGACAGCAGCACTAATTCAGCATTTCAATCCCTTAAAACCGGAAGCCAGTGTGCCCCGTTTAGTTGGGGTGTACAAAGCCATAGCCGCGCTGCCGGAAAGCAATCCGAACCTGCGTTATTGGAAAGCGCTGAAGCTGAAAGAGGCCCGGTCGCTCATCGTTGCGGCTTCCGGATTGTGGGTGGAAGCGGCTGCAAAAGATTATGTAGCCATTCCCGGCAGGCCCATTTCTTTCGATGTGCAAGTGCTCAGCAGGCTCGGGGGCAATATCCGTTTACAAAGTATCCACTGGCTGCCTGGCGGCGGTGACAGCACACTGAATATTGGCCTGGGAATAGATACGCTGTACACTTTTCAGCACACCCAGAAACTGGAAGAGGAGACGCCTTATTCTAATCCTTACTGGCTGCAGGAGCAGCACACCAAAGGCCTGTATGTGGCGAAAGACCCGCTGATGATTGGCAAGCCGGAGAATGATTATTTCCCCAAAGTGAGCCTGGAGCTAAACATTGCCGGTTTGCAACTGAATATAGACCGCCGGGTTGTTTATAAATCTACCGACCCGGTGAAAGGCGAGGTGTATCGTCCGCTCGAAGTGCTGCCTCCCGTGACGCTAAAGCCTTCTGATGAGTTATTGATTTTTGATGATTCCGTTGCGCAGAAATTGAGTGTTACGGTCACTGCCCATACAGACGACCTGAGCGGCAGCCTGGTTCTTCCCCAGCTTCCGGGCTGGAAGGTTGACGTTGCACATCCTGGTTTTCAGTTATCCCGGAAAGGTGATGAAGCGGTAATCTATTTAACCATCAGTCGCACCCGTGGTGCTGCGGGAAAATTGCAGCTTGCAGTGGACGTAGCGGGAAAGACATACAACAAGAGCATTCGGAGTTTGGAATATGACCACGTTCCCTTTCAAATGATGCTCAGCAATACGGAAGTGACTTTGATGCCTATTGATTTGAAAAAGAGAGGCAGGGAAATAGGATACATCCCCGGTGCGGGCGATGAAGTGCCGGCCTGCCTGAGCCGAATTGGCTATCAGGTGACGACGTTAAGCGATGCCCTGCTGGCTGCAGGAAACCTCAATCGTTTTGATGCGATAGTCACCGGCGTTCGGGCTTATAATGTCAACGAAAACCTGCCGAATTACCACCAACAATTGATGGACTATGTGCAGCAAGGCGGGAACCTGATTGTGCAATACAATACCAACACCCGCCTGGGCCCCATGACGGCCGAGCCCGGTCCCTATCCCTTTAGTATTTCCCGCGACCGGGTTACGGACGAAGAAGCGCCTGTCCGGTTTGTACATCCGGAACAAGCGGCACTCAACGTCCCCAATAAAATCACACAGCAGGATTTTGAAGGCTGGGTTCAGGAGCGAGGAACCTACTTCGCAACCGAGATTGACAAGCATTACCAGACCGTACTCTCCATGAATGACCCGGGTGAAGCAGCCAATGAAGGCAGCCTCATCATAGCGCCGTATGGGAAAGGAAATTTCGTCTATACAGGCCTGGTTTTTTTCCGGGAATTACCTGCGGGTGTGCCGGGCGCATATCGTTTGTTTGTGAACCTGCTTTCCCTGCCGAAACACCTGCCGGCTCATGAGAAAAATTGAAGAAGGAAAACCCATTCTGGGCTCCTGGCGGAATGTATATATCCTGCTGGCGGTTGTGTTGGCCTTAGTCATTTTACTGCTCTGGCTGTTCACAAAGTATTTTGATTGAAAATCCTGCCCGGATGGCCGGGTATCCAACTCCTGAAGCGTTTGAATGAGTACGATAGATTGGCTTGTGTTGGCAATTACGCTGCTCTTCATTGTCGGCTACGGCATTTGGAAGAGCCGCCACAACCGTAATATCGAGGGCTATCTGCTGGCAGACAAACAAATTCCCTGGTATGGAGTCGGCTTATCGGTGATGGCCACACAGGCTAGTGCTATCACTTTTCTTTCTGCGCCGGGCCAGGCATACAGCGATGGGTTGAGGTTCGTTCAGTTCTATTTCGGGCTGCCTTTAGCGATGATTGTTGTCTGCGCCACGTTCATCCCCATTTTTCAGCGGCTGAATGTCTTTACCGCCTATGAATATCTGGAACGGCGGTTTGATGTCAAGACCCGCTCGCTGACAGCCTTCCTTTTCCTGTTGCAACGGGGCCTTTCTACGGGCATTACCATCTATGCCCCATCCATTATTCTCTCTGCCATCCTGCAGGTGGACATCCGCTACACCACCGTGCTGATGGGGGTGCTGGTGATTCTCTACACCGTGTATGGCGGCACCCGCGCCGTGTCCTACACTCAGATGCTGCAAATGGCTATTATCTTTTCCGGACTGGCTCTGGCGGGCTATATGGTCGTGCACCTGATGCCCGAAAATGTAGGCTTCCTGGATGCACTGCACCTTGCCGGCAAGCTGGGCCGGGCCAATGCCATTGACACAAAGTTTGACCTGAATAACCGTTACAACATTTGGTCTGGCATCATAGGCGGCTTCTTTTTACAACTCTCCTATTTCGGCACCGATCAGAGCCAGGTGGGCCGTTACCTGACCGGAAAGAGCATTGCTGAAAGCCGGCTGGGACTGGTGATGAACGGCCTGCTGAAGATTCCCATGCAGTTTCTGATCCTGCTCATCGGCACCCTGGTTTTTGCCTTTTATCAGTTCCATCCGGCACCTGTTTTTTTCAATCCGGTGGCTGTTGCACAAGTGGAAGCAAGCCCCTACAACCAACGGTTTCAGGATTTGAAGGCAGCACAACTTCAGCTTCATGAGCAAAAGAAAATCTGGGTTGAAAAACTGATTCCGGCTTTGCATCAGGATGACCCGGAATCTGTGAATCAAATAAGCGTTCATCTACGGAATAGTGCAAGGCAAGAAGCTGATATACGCGACTCTGTTGCCCACTTGATGCAGCAAGCCGACCCCAATGCAGATACCAACGACAGTAACTACGTCTTCCTCACGTTTGTGACCCATTATCTTCCGGTAGGGATGGTAGGGCTGCTCATTGCAATCATATTCCTCGCAGCAATGGGTTCTACAGCCAGTGGCCTCAATTCACTGGCCTCTGCTACGGTAGTGGATTTCTACAAGCGTTTTCTTAGGAAGGAAGGCAGCGAAGGGCATTACCTCTCCGCTTCACGCTGGGCTACCATTGGCTGGGGCCTGTTCTGCATGGTGGTGGCTTTGTATGCCGGTCAGTTGGGCAACCTCATTGAGGCGGTCAACATTCTCGGTTCTCTGTTCTACGGCACCATCCTCGGTATTTTTCTGACGGCCTTCTTCCTGAAAAAAGTAAATGGCAGCTCTGTATTTGTAGCGGCCTTGGTTGCGGAGCTCGCGGTGGTGGCTGTTTGGCTTGCCCACTGGATGGCATTTCTCTGGCTCAATGTGCTGGGCTGTCTGCTGGTACTCATTCTTGCCTGGCTGTTGCAGCAATGCCGCCCGCGCAAATCGTATCCCGTTCAGACAGGATAGGAGCATTACGGTGGCTGACAGTATTAGGAAGCTTTTTCAGTGCTAATTCACTGAATTCTTTACACTTCCACTTCGGCTGCCAAGTAGGATATTAAACCATTATCAAAAAGTAAACGAACAGAACGGCAAAAATTAAAATGTCAGTTAGCAAGGCGAACAATTCATTAATGCCTGCGGGCTTTTTTAGAAGGTGCTGCAGCCCGGCAATGCCATAGTAAATTCCACTTCCAAAGGCACTAACGACTCTCCAGGCAGGCAGAAACAGAGAGACAATACCAATAAGCCCAAAGCAGAGATTAGCAAACCCTAATTCCCGCACAATTGGCAGACTGTCCGGACTGTCAATATGAAAAATCTCTTTTGCAGTAAATGCTGGATTTGTAGCCTGCTTGATGCCTGCCAAAAACAGCCGAAGACCAACCGCAGAAAAGATGAACCACTTGCCAAAGAGTGCAAATGATGGTGTCGTATCTGTATGCATCATTATTTCCCCAATCATGCAACTGGCAGGTAGAATAAAAGTCAATACAGAAACTACAAGAAGGTATTGGGTGTTTGCTTCTGATTTGCGCTTTTCTAATTGAGTGGTCATAATGGCTTATTAGATGCCGATGGTCATTCTTCTTCTTTTGACAGCTCTCCCCTTTGGGCCGCAACAAGAACGGTGATTCGAGGGCAATATGCTTGGTTTTAATGTGGTGAATTCACAAAAAAAATCTTCCTGAAAGGTTCAACTTGTTTTGTGCTACTGGCCTTCGAAAACCAGGATTACCATTTCGTCCATTTTTGGGTGTTGCATCCCTGACTGCTGCCCCATTCCAGCAAATAGTTGCCAACGGGTATTCGGGACACATCCACACGGATCACTTGTGTTGCCTGTGAGGAAGGCACTTCTTTATAAAGTACGATACGGCCTGATACATCCATAATGGTCAGCTTGACAGGAGTATTACTGGATGCCCCGGGAATAATATTGAGTGTAGTCGTCGCTGGGTTCGGGTACAGCTTTGGTGCAAATGCAGTGCTTATGTTGGGAATGCCTGTAGGATAGCTGACAAAGGCAGAATCCATGATACCGAGGCCCAGATTAACGTAGGAACCAGAGGGTGTTGTTTGCAGTTTGACCGGACGGATGAGGTAATATTTTTCCCCATTTATGCCCGTAGTATCCAGAAAGTTATTTCCTGAAATAAGGCTTGAAATCAACTGATAATCCCGCCAGGCAGAATCGGAACGGTAGATATAATAACCCTGCAGCCCGGTATCGGCAGAGGCTGTCCAGGAAAGTGCAGCACCTGCCAATGAATCTGCTGTAATGCGAACACCTGTTACGGGTTTGATATATTCATCGCGGAGGCTGGGGTCGCCCATCAGGCCTACATGAATCCAATGTGCGCCATAATTCGCGGGCGAATAGAGGCTGGTATTGTTCTGTGTGATTCTGGCACAATAGCCGATACTTTCACCCAGGCCCATCGCCTGAATAAACCAGTTAGGGCGTCCGGCCCATGCATTGACTAATGCAGGCTCCGGGGCGCAGAGCGGCGCCCGAAGGAAATTGTCGGTAGCATCCCAATCGCCAAAATAGGAGCCGAAAGTCATCATGAAGATTCCTTTTACAGGTGTGGAATCATAGTCGGAGGTCTTACCGATTCCTCCGGCACTGGTATAGGTGCCGCCGCCACAACCATAGGCCCATTGGTATGCAGAGTCCTTAAGTGTGCTCATCATATCTGCAGCTACAATATTGTCTTTTCCAACGAGAACGGGAAAATTCCTCCAGGCATTTGCTGCAAAGGCTTCTCCGTAAAAGACACCGAAATTGTCATCCACCAGAGCTTTTCTTCGGATGGGTAAGGAGTGAGTCTTGTAGGCATGTGCCTTATATAGGTAGTTGCGCATCAGGGTCCATTCGCTTCGGTGCATTGAGGGCATGTTGGCAAAATCCACCCTGCCGGTTTGGAGTTCTACATCGGTAGGCAGGAAGCTGGGGTCCCACTTGCCATCGCCGGGTATATTATCGTTTTGGCTGCGGGATGCAGTAACATCGTTGACGATAGCATCCGTCCAATTTCCGTTCAGGTCGCTGTAGTAGTTATCCGTCGGCCAGGCACCTCGGTGGTCCGGGTGCCCATCAGGGTTGAGGTCGCCGCTGTAAGGCACAGCAATATGCCCCAAAATGAATAAGGCATTGACTCCGGAACGAGTAGCATAGTCGTTGAGGATGATGCTCTTGACAAAGGTGTCTTTTGCGGAGCGGGACAGGTCGTGGCGAATCAGATCCCAGCCATCGCCCCGCAGGTCGTTCATGAGTTGTGTGAGTTCCGCCCGGCAGGAATCCGTGAACGTAGAATCTACCAGCAGAATCAATGTTCCGCGATGATGCAGCGGGGCAGCATGAATGCCCGCTAACACATACCCACTTGCAGCAATTGTCCCTGCGTTGAGAACGGCATATTCATAGCAGGAATCCAATGATACGCTCGCATCCGTATAGCTGGAATCATTGGCGCCCAGTGTGGCAAGGAGTGTAAAGGAAGTACCGGATTTAGCCTTACGAGATACAGTGTATGAAGTAGCACCCGTTCGGGGCTTCCATTGCAACAGGATTTTTGGAGGGCTGGACTGAGTCTGAACCGTGATGGGAATTGCATAATCAGCAGTAGTCTGTGCGCTGAGTGATGTAGAGGCAATTCCCAGAAAAAACAACCCTAAAATTCTTCTAAGCATTTCCGGACTTTTATTAAAAGTACATACGAGCGACCCTTTTCTAAATTTTCCCGATGTTATTCTGATACAGCCTTCTGTAAGGCATGGCACTGTGTTTTATCCACGTTCAAATCACAGTCATGATGAGAGGAACCGGCACTTCCCTGCATCCTGCCTACATTTAGAAAAACCAAACATGCCTATGAAATGGCGCACCTTCTCTGGAGATGCCATTCAGCTTCCTATCAAAGACGCTGTAGAAAAGGCCATCATCCGTGAAACCGAAATGGGCTATAAGCTCAAAGTCTGCATCGGTACCGACTCGCAGGTGTATAGCACCGAAACCGAGTTTGCTACAGTCATCGTCTTCCTGCGTGAAAAGCATGGGGGCTTTATGTTCATCCATAATGAACGACGAATCCAGCAGTATTCCATCAAGGAACGTATGCTGGTGGAGGTAGCGATGAGCATCGAAATTGCTTATCAGCTTTGCGATTTGTTCAACAAGTATGATGTGGACATGGAAGTACATGCCGACATCAACACCAATCCGCATTTTAGGAGCAACGAAGCCTTGCGCGAAGCAATGGGCTATATCCTGGGCATGGGCTTTGCCTTCAAGGCTAAGCCAGAAGCCTTTGCTTCATCCAGTTGTGCGAATAAGGCAGTAAACTGACATCAAGCTACTCAGGCTTTTTTCAACACCTTTTTGAGCAAGGTGGCCAGCACTTGTGCTTCATTGTGAACCTCATCGCGGGCGGCATAGAGCAGGCAGATATTCCGATGCGCCGCTGCCAGTGCTTTCAGTTCAAGAAAGGCGGCATTGCTTTGAAGCTCTTCCTGATATTTTTTCTGAAAAGCAGGCCATTTTTCCGGGTCGTGTGCAAACCATTTTCTTAATTCGGTGCTGGGAGCTACTTCTTTAAGCCACAATACGTCACTCAGTTTCTCCTTGCTGATGCCCCTTGGCCAGAGGCGATCAACCAGTACACAAAAACCATCTTCAGAGCTTTGCGCTTCATAAACCCTTTTGAGTTGAATCATGATTCGGTTTCCCTGCTATAAGACATGGGCTTCCACCATGGGAAGAAAATTGTGCCGGGAAGCGAATGTTGAAAATAGGGATAGGGGTCGCAAGCAATGACTGACTAATTAAAAAATACACAGTCACCGCTGCTCCATTTTCAATTTTTGCCAACCTATTTGGGGTTTTTGCCGTCTTAGCTCCAGGCATTATTCACGTACATTTACGAGGTATCATGCCAGATATAAAAAGACTTGTGTGAATCATGCTGAGACGCTTACTGCTGCTCTTTATTTGGGTAACCCTTTTACCCAATAATCTGTTTGCTGATCCGATTGAATTCATACGGAATGAGGGCCAGTGGGCCGGTCCGTTTCAATACAAAGCCAAAACCGGAGATGCCGAAATTTTCCTGAGTAAAAATGAACTCACGTATCGCCTATGGGAAGCAGGAAACCGTTCCCGGATTGACTCCTTACATCACGGGTGGCTAAAACAGGCCACGTTGAAATTTCATACATACCGGGTGCACTTTGTAGGCGCAGCGCCCGATGCAACCATTGAAGGCAGCAAGGAGCAAGCCTGGTACTATAATTACTTTTTAGGCAAAGACCCTTCGAAGTGGAAAAGCAAGATTCATCCCTATTTAGTACTAAAGTACCTCAACCTGTATCCGGGCATTGACCTGCGCGTGGGCAGCGAAGCCGGCAACCTGAAATATGAATGGATTGTCTCCCCGGGCCAGAACCCTTCCATTATCCGCTTACGTTTCGAAGCGGCAGATGGCCTTCGTATCAAAGAAGGAAAGCTGCTGATAAAAACTTCTGTAGGTGACGTGCAGGAACTGAGGCCGGTAGTTTTCCAATATGCTCAGGATGGCCGCCGCGACATCGCCTGCCGCTATCGTCTTTCAGGTAATGAGCTGTACTACGATTTCCCGGAAGGCTGGGACAAAAGCCTGCCTCTGATAATTGATCCCACGGTGGTGTTCTGCAGCATGACGGGTTCCACAGCCGATAACTGGGGCTACACAGCTACCCCAGATGCCAGTGGAAACTTTTATGCTGGTGGTATTGCACTGAATTATCCGGGCAGTGGGGGGGGGTCTTACCCAACCACCACCGGAGCTTTCCAAACCACCTTTGGCGGAGGCGTGAATGACCCCAGCCCTTCCACCAGTGATGCACATGGCGTAGGCTTCGCCAGCGATATAGCCATCATGAAATTTAATGCAACAGGTACGAGTCGGGTATGGGCGACATACCTCGGAGGGTCGGATAATGAACAGCCGCATTCCATGATGGTGGATGCACACAACAATTTAGTCATAGCCGGTATCAGCTATTCCTCCGACTACCCCGTAACCAGCGGCGCCTATGATGTGACCCAAAATGGTGGTGCCGACTTAGTCATTACCAAACTAAACGCTACAGGTAGTGCCCTCCTAGGCTCCACGTTTGTAGGGGGTAGTGCTGCCGATGGCGTGAACTACAACGGCAGCGAATACATCTTCGGCAACCTGAAACACAACTATGGCGACAATGCCAGAAGTGAAGTCATCCTCGACCGGAATGCCAATGTGTATGTTACAGCCTGCACCCGCAGCACTGATTTCCCCGTCACTTCTGCCGCCTATCAAAGCAGCCTTCAAGGTGCCCAGGACGCAGTGGTCATTAAGCTGGATTCTTCATTGAGCACCTTGCTCTACAGTACATACCTCGGAGGCTCCTCAGATGATGCCGGATACGTGATGGCGCTGGATACAGGGCAAACTCATTTCTATGTCGGCGGAGGCACTATGTCTTCAAATTTTCCCAGCACGGGCAGTGCCTGGAAGAATAATTACATGGGCAATATAGACGGCTACATCGCCCGCTTTCAAAACAGCGGCTCGTACAATTTGCAAAAAATAACCTACGTAGGTACCAGCAGCTACGACCAGGTGTATGGGGTGCAAGTGGACCTCGAAAACAACGTCTATGCCATGGGGCAGACCCTGGGGGGAAGCTTCCCGGTCACCAGCGGTGTGTACAGCAACAGTGGCTCGTCCCAGTTTGTTATTAAACTGGACCCGCAGCTCAGCACCAACATTTTCTCTACAGTGTTCGGCTCGGGCAGTTCCACCCAAACCAATATTTCACCAGTGGCATTTCTGGTAGATACCTGTCAGAACATCTACATCTCCGGCTGGGGAGGCAATCTGGGCTTTTCCAGCGCGGCGCCTTCCGTAGGAACTACCAACGGGATGCCGGTCACTGCAAGCATCATCAATCCGCCACTAAAAAGCACTACAGACGGCTGGGATTTTTATTTCATTGCCCTTTCAAAAAATGCAACCAATCTCTTGTTTGCTGCCTTCATGGGGCGCAACTCTTCCTCGGCGATTGAAGGAGAACATGTGGACGGCGGCACCAGCCGTTTCGACAGGCAGGGAATCGTGTATCAGGGCATTTGCGCCAACTGCGGCGGCCCAAGCAGCGGTGCTTTCCCCACCACACCGGGTGCCTGGGCCACTACGGATGGTAGCGTCAATTGCAATCAGGCGGCATTAAAAATTGCTTATCAAATCAGTGTGCCCAGTGCTGTGGCCAATGCCAGTCCCCGTGCCAAAGGCTGCACCCCACTCACTGTTCAATTCCAGAATAATTCGGTGAATGCAGTGACCTATGCCTGGGATTTCCGCGACGGCAGCCCTGTGAACACTACGGCCACCCCGATACACACGTTCATCAATCCGGGAGTCTATAATGTGCAGCTCATAGCCTACAACCCCAATGCCTGCAAGACCAGCGACACTTCCTACGTGACCATCACTGTGGATTCGAACTCGATGAAGTGTGATTTCGGCCTGAGCGTACTGGATTCCTGCGGGCCCTACCGTGCTTTGTTTACAAACACTTCCCAGTATAGCAAATTGCCCGGGGCAGCCGGCAGAACAAGCTTCCTTTGGCTCTTTGGCGATGGCACCCTGAGCAGCCTGGTCAACCCCGGAACCCATACTTATGCCGCAGGAGGTTCCTACACGGTTATGCTCATTATGCGGGACAGCCTCGCCTGCAATTCACCAGACACGGTTCAGAAAATTGTAAACATGCAGGGTATCCGGGTAGTAGCTGATTTCGACCTTCCGGACAGCCTTTGTCTGAATGCTGGTTTTTCATTCGAAGACAAAAGCCAGAATGCCGCAAACATCCTCTGGAAATTTGGCGATGGCAAGACCAGCACCTTAGGCAAGACCGGCCATCAGTATGATTCACCGGGTTTATACACAGTCGTGCTAACCGCTTTCAACCCGAACACCTGCAACAAATTGGACAGCATTCGGAAGCAGATTTATATCCGGGCCATGCCGGTTGCAGACTTCAGCTTTGCACCTGTTGTGCCGGTGCCCAACCTGCCTATTCAGTTTACCAACAAGAGCCAGAATGCAGACTTGTATAACTGGGACTTCGGCGATGGCTCTGGCAGTAAGGAAACCAATCCGAGTCACTTGTTCCGGCATAAAGGAACCTACCGGGTCTGCCTTTATGCGATGTCTCGCGAAGGATGCATGGACAGCACCTGTAAGCAAGTATCAGCAGATGTGCGCACGGCTATTGATGTGCCCACTGCTTTTTCTCCGAATGGCGATGGCAATAATGATATCTTATATGCCCGTGGGGCTGCCGTCGAAACTCTGGTATTGAAAATCTACAACCGTTGGGGGCAGATGGTCTTTGAAACCAACAATATCAATCACGGCTGGGATGGCAAGTTTAATGGCCAACCCCAGGAGATGGACGCTTACGCTTATGTCCTATTCGCAACCTTCATTGATGGCTCCAGTGCAGAGAAAAAAGGAAACATCACTCTTATCAGATGATTTATGAGACGAATGAATTTTACGACCCGAATTAGTATCGCCTTTTCGGCGCTCCTCCTTTGTGGAAGTTTCGCGAAGGCCCAGGGCATTCACTTTTCCCAATACTTCAATGCCCCACTGCTCGCCAGCCCGGCCAATACTGGCCTGATGAGCGAGCAGGATTATCGTATCGGAGCCAACTACCGCAGCCAATGGGGCACCGTGCCTGTGCCTTACCATACCTATTCCGTCTATGCAGACTTGCAGGCATTGCGTGCACGCAACGAAACGAATTGGCTGGGCCTCGGCGTGGCCGCTTTCAGCGATAAAGCCGGCGATGGCAACCTCTCCATGCAACGCTATGAAGGCTTCATTGCCTACCATGTCCAGCTCAATGAACACCAGATGATTTCTGCAGGAGCTTCTGTGGCCTCCGTTCAACGGACAGTGGACTTCAGCAAATTCACCTGGGATGCACAATGGGATGGTTTCAACTTCGACACCCGGATGCCGACAAACGAAAAAACCAGCATCAGCAAAACCCGATATACGGACCTCACAGCCGGACTGAACTACGCCTTATACCCCAACGAAAATCTGTACATCAAGGCCGGGGTCGGCTTGGCACACCTCAATCGTCCCACGGAAACATTCTTTGGCAATGCCAATCAGATTGGCTTCAGGCCTACCGCTAATGTGGATGTACTGGCCCGTATTGGTGAGCGGCTCATCATCAATCCATCCGCCTATTACACCAGCGAGAAGTCTGCTATGGAGCTGCTCTATGGCTGCCTCGTGACGGCTAATCTGGGGGGCGATGGTGTAAATACCAGCAACCTGCTCATGGGCCTGTACAATCGTTGGAATGATGCTGTAATCGTTGCTTTCGGCTATGAATGGTCTGGCCTGCGCGTGATGGCCAGCTATGATTATACCATCTCATACCTGGGTCAATACATCAACCACAATGGTGCCGCAGAAATCGGTCTGGTATGGCAGGGGAAATATCATGATGCCAATTCAGACCGCCGCCGTCCCTATATGTGCCCCAGGTTTTAGCAATGCCTTCTTGTGAAGGCACGTTATTTTAGCTCACTCCATTTCGCACCAAAACCACTGCTTTTTATGGCGCAAGACACACCACGCAGCAAAGTGCTGCTCGTAGAAGACGACACCAACTTCGGCCAGGTGCTGAAAAACTACCTCGAACTGAACGACTTCTCTGTTGAATTAGCCCGCGATGGCATCCTTGGCCTCGCTGCGTTTCGTCGTGAAAAATTCGACATCTGCCTGCTGGATGTTATGATGCCAAACATGGACGGCTTCACCCTCGCAGAAGAAATCCGTAACGTGGACCCGGACATCCCCCTGTTTTTCCTTTCGGCAAAAAGCATGAAGGAAGATATTCTGAACGGCTATCGCCTTGGCGCCGATGACTACATCACCAAGCCTTTCGACTCAGAAATCCTCCTGCAGAAAATCCGTGCTGTGATGAAACGCAATCAGGAATTGCAGGAAAAACAACACGCCCAGGTCGAATTCCAAATCGGTACCTATCACTTTAACAGCCGCCTGCGCCAGCTCACCCGAAACGAAGTCAGCAGCACCCTTTCTCCAAAGGAAAATGCCCTGCTCACCATGCTGGCCGAATTCAAAAATGACCTCCTGCCCCGTGAAGCAGCCCTCAAACGAATTTGGGGTTCAGACACCTATTTTAATGGCCGCTCCATGGATGTGTACATCGCCAAACTCCGCAAATACCTGCGGGATGATACCGATGTTGAGATTGTGAATATCCACGGGAATGGCTTCCGTTTAGTGATGCCCGAAACGCAGGAATAATCTTACAATTCAAGCCTCTTTGCCCGCCCTCAAGCGGGCATTTTTTTGCAGGTTGCATCGTATTCATATTCATCAGTCTCTCCTGTTGAAATCATGAAATCCAGCACTGCTCATTACCTTGTCGCCACACACACAGCTGGTTCAGTTTCGATGGAACATGTCTGCATAAAAGATCAATGCTTGCTGCGAGAAGGGCAAGCTCCGGTACCGGCTGAAGATGCTGCCTTCTGCTATCAGGCCCTCGGCACCAACTATCCCAAATTCTTCAAGATGGACAAGCTCTGCAAATGGGCGTGGCTGGGTGCAGAAGCCCTGCTCCAAAAGCCTGAAGGTGGTTGGCTTTACGATGGATTAGACAAGCAGCACATCGCTCTGGCAATAGCCACCCGCGACGGTTGCCTGGACGTAGATCACCGCTTTCTGGATAGCATGCAGCAGCTCCCTTCGCCGGCACTCTTCGTCTATACCCTGCCCAACATCATGCTCGGTGAAGTTTGCATCCGTCATGGGTTTAAAGGCGAACAGCTTTGCCTTATCCAGGACGAATTTCAGCCGGAAGAAATGCTATTCTGGTTGAAAGATTCCTGCCACCGCCACGGAACTACACATGCACTCTTTGGCTGGCTGAATGCCTCGGATACCCAATGTTCCCTGCACTTTTTTTGGGCCGATGCCGCAAGCCTGGAATCGCTTCAAGCCGAACAACTCATCTTCTGATAACAGCATTCAGCCAACAATCCTGTAAGCTGCAAGTTGTCACTACACCCCTCAAAGCCTGAATTATCTTTAGTGTTTCAGCACGGTTTTTACCTCGGGATGTCAGCACCAGTTTTCATAGTCAATACCGGCATCATTACGGCTATCGGCAGCCATACGGAAGCTTCTAAGCAAAGCTTGCTTGCCGGCACATCGGGTATTGGCAAGGCTCAATACCTGTCATCGTACTGGGTTGAAAGCATACCCCTTGCGGAAGTTGCCTGCCCCAATTTCGAGCTTGCCGATGCCTGCCGGATGCCGCGTCACCTGCCTCGCACGGCGCTACTTTCCTGCCACGCCGCTCAGGAAGCCTGGGCACCTTTTTCAAAACAGCCTGCTCCTTTTCCGCTTGCCTTTTTTTCGGCCAACACGGTGGGTGGAATGGACAAGACGGAAGCCTTTTATGCCGGCCTGCGGCAAAACCCCTTGCATGGTACACCCGCTGATTTCATCTATCATGAATGTGGTGCCATCACCCGCCTAGTAGCCCGCCGTCTGGGATTTGATGGCTGGGTCTCAACGGCCTCTACAGCTTGCTCTTCTTCGGCCAACAGCATCATGCAAGCAGGTCAGGCCATCCGTGCCGGGCTGGTAGATGTCGCTCTTGCCGGTGGTGCAGACGCACTTTGCCAGTTTACACTCAATGGATTCAACACCCTTGGCATCTTAGATCGCCAGCCCTGCCAGCCTTTCGATGCCGGACGCCGGGGCCTGAACCTGGGGGAAGGGGCCGGTTATCTCTTACTGATGAGCGAACGGGCACTTCGCACTTATGGTGCTACGCCTTTAGCCTTACTCAGTGGTTGGGGAAATGCCAACGATGCCTACCATCAGACGGCGTCTTCGCCCGAAGGCACCGGGAACACGCTGGCCATGAAAGCGGCATTAGACACCGCATCGCTTCAACCGGAAGCCATTTCCTACATCAACCTGCACGGTACCGGCACCGAGAATAATGACCTGGCCGAAGGGCGTGCCATGGACCTGATTTTTGGCCCGCAGGCGCCTCCGGCTTCTTCCACCAAAGCGTTTACCGGCCACACCCTGGGTGCCTCCGGCGCTGTAGAGGCTGTCTTTTCCGTGCTCAGTATCCTCGGGGGCTTTGTGCCGCCCAACCTACGCTGGAAGCAACAAATGCCCGAACATCATGTAGCACCGGTGACCCACCTTGAACACCGGGAAATCCGGCACGTATTATCCAACTCATTTGGCTTTGGCGGAGCCTGTTCCTCACTCATTTTTTCAGCATGTTGAATCCTGGCCTTTATATCCACTCGGCCAGTACTATAGTGCCTGCGGCCCCCACCGAACCGGTGTTTTGCCTGAGTGCACAGGAGCCTTCTTATGAGGGCCTGATCCCGCCCATGCAGCTTCGGCGCATGAGCAAGCTGGTGCGCATGAGCCTGGGTGCTGCCCGGGATTGCCTCAGCCGCGCGGGTGCTGCTACTGCCGATGCCATCATCATGGGCACAGCCTTTGGCTGCCTCGCCGACACGGAAGTCTTTTTGAAAAAAATGCTGGAGCAGGAGGAACAGATGCTGACGCCCACCGCGTTTATCCAAAGCACACACAACACACCTGCGGGACAGATAGCATTGGCCATCGGGTGCCAGGGCTACAACAACACCCTCTCCCAGCAAGGGCAATCCTTTGAGAGCGCCCTCCTGGCAACCAGTTTATACCTCTCAGAGCATCCCGACCATCAGGTGCTTTGCGGCGCTGGGGACGAACTCACACCCACGAGTCTTGCCTTGTTGCAACGCATCGGTATGTATAGTACGGAACCCTACCACCCTGGCAAACATCATGTGCCCCCTGCAGCCCTCGCTGCCGAAGGAGTTGGCTTTTTTCTGCTGAGCAAAAATGCAGAGGCGGCTCTCGCCCGAATCAGCGGCCTCGAAAGCTTTCATGAAGCACAGGCAGACAAAGCCGCTGCGCGTTTTCATAAGATTTTGGAAGCCTGTGGCGGCCTGCGAAACACCGACCTGCTGCTGGTAGGCACCCTGCCTGATGAGCGTTCGGAACGCGCCTATGCAGACGCACTGAGCTTCGGTAATGCTTTCCGAATGCAGAGTGGCACCTGGCCCACGGACACGGCAGCTTGCCTCGCAAAGT
The DNA here is from genome assembly GCA_018267625.1 of Bacteroidota bacterium. GTDB lineage: Bacteria > Bacteroidota > Bacteroidia > Chitinophagales > Chitinophagaceae > UBA1952. Next base: position 57,343 of record JAFDYC010000096.1, on the reverse strand, counting down.
TGGTAAACCACTGGCCCGAACATAAAGAACGTGCCTGGCTGCTGAGTCATTGGGGCTCGGACTGGAACGCCTGGCTGATTGAAGGCTGCTGAGCTTGCCTATCCAGTACCCGTATAGATTCTCCTACTACACTGCCCCCCCAAAAAACAGCCGCCTCATGATGAAGACGGCTGTTGGAACTGGATGGGAGATTATTGTTTCAGGATTTTTTCGCTGTGGCTGCCTGCGGCTCCGCGTACCTGGAGGTAGTAGAGCCCGGTAGGCAGGGCCGCTACTTCCAGTAGGTTATGCCCTTTCCGGATGGGCTGAATGAGCACAGTTTGCCCCAGCGCATTGCTGAGGATAGCTTGCTCCCAACCCGTGCTGTTGACTTCTATCTGGATTTGTTTGTCGGCAGGGTTCGGGTACACCTTGGGTGCCTGACTGTAGGAGTAGGAGGGTACTCCTTGCGGGACGGGCATGCTGACATAGGCATCGTTGGTCATCACGACGGGGTTGCCATCGAAATAGATACCGGCATGGTTGGCTACTGTGGTGCCACTGGCCAGGCTGTTCTGGAGGCGGATATCGAATCGAATTTGCCCTTTGTTGGCGCTGGGCTGAGACATATCCGCCAGGTTGATGCCCGGGAAATCGAACTTGAGGATGTTTTGACCGCCGCTCTGGTAGAGGTATGTGTTTACGGGGTGCGTGGCATCTACCAATTGGAAGCTACTGGCATCAAGGTATTGGGAGAGCGTGTCCTGAATATGGATGTTGAAGGCGGTGTCGTTGCCCAGGTTTTCGAAGTCAATGGTGTAGCGCAGGAGGCTGCCGGGAGCCAGTGTTTCGAGGGGCTCGACGGATTTTTCGTTGGGGTCCCAGGATTGACGGACGCTATCGCAAAGGCTGATGCTGTTGTTGGCCGGGTTTGCATCGGAGGTAGGTGCGATGACGGCATTGTTGCAGGCGGTATCTCCATTGGCTGTGGTAGAAAGGGGTGTGAGGGGCACATAGAGCATATACCAGTAACCGTTGCTCATATTACTCAGCGTCCAGGTTACCGTGTTGCCGCTGACACTGCTCGGGCTGGGTGTGATGCTACTGGTGTTGATGGAATATTTGGGGCTTACGTTGAGGGTCACAGTGCCTGTGCCGCTGTGGCAAGTAGTCTGAGAAGCATAGAGGTAGATATAGCTAGGCCCTGTGGAAGAAGCACCGCGTAAGGCCCGTGCATAATGCAGGATATAATCGTACACCGCAGTGGCGCTGCAGCTAAAGCCGAAGTCCCGGCTGACAGAAGCGCTGGGGCCTGAGTAGGTGTATGAAATTGCCGTGGAGCAGCTTGCTGTATAGCCTACAGGATTACCCAGCAGGGTGAAGGTGTACACTGTGCTGGCTGGTCCGTGCATCAGGTAATGCCAGTAGGCAGTCGTGTGGAGGGTGTCTATGGGCACTCCTGCAGAGTCCACCTGAATATCGGCGGAGCTATACACCAGTATTTCGCCAGGGTTATGCACACAGTTGCTGTTGGCATCTAAGTATAGAAAGCCGCCGATTGATGTGCAGCCGATGGGAATGGTCTTCGAGATAGAATCTACCCGGGCTCCGGAGCAGATAAGCACATACTTCCAGGTGTAGGAGCCGGCAGTGGCATAGATATGGCTGCCAATCGAAGTATAAGAGGGGCCTGGGCCAGTGAAGTTGAAGCTGTCTAATGCACTGCCATCGCCAAAGTTGGCTTCGACGAAACAGGAAGAGCTGGACCCACCGGACATGGTTACATAGGACATAACGTGGGTGCCGGTAGTGCCATGGACGCAGGAGTCATTGACCCCCATGACGCCCAGATGAGCTTGTGCATACGAAGCCGCAGAAAAGCAAAGCCCGATGCCCAGGAGCGATAGAAATTTTTTCATGCTTGTTTGGATTGAATGATGATGTCGAGAAATCAAGACAGACTTTTTCATTCGGACGTTAGACCGAAACAGTAAATTATTTTTTACAGTACTCCTTTCTAAAGCAGCGCAAACAACGTGAGCCGAGCTTGGAGCAACGGAAGAAAAGCTCATGCACCGCCAGCCCATTCCCAGAAGAACGAGGGAGGCCTTCCGCCTTTCTAAAAAAGAAAAAATGAAATAAAAAAGAACGCTTAGATACCGGCCATCAGGGGCATCAGCAGCATCAGTTCCTCCACATTTTCGACGGCTTCTGTGGGGCGGAAGATGCCTGCGCGAGTGGGCGTACTCAGCTCAAGCTGCACATCACTGCCTTCCATGTTGGCAATCATCTCCACCATCAGGCGGGCGTTGAATGCAATTCGCATATCCTCGCCCTGATAAGCACAGGGCAGACTTTCTTTCCCTTCGTAGGAGAAGTCTATGTCCTGAGCAAAAAGTTGCAAGCTGTTACCTGCGATTTCGAGTACGACCTGGCTGGTAGTTTTATTGGCAAAGACACTCACACGGCGTAATGCGCCCATAAAGTCGTTGCGGTTGACGGTGAGCAGGTAGGGATTGTCCTGGGGGATGACTGCCTTGTAGTCCGGGAAGCGGGCATCAATTAGGCGGCAGCTCATTTGCAGTTTTTCGGTGCTTACAAACAGGTGGCTGCCGTTGTATGAAAGCCGAAGCAGGGTTTCGTCGGCAGGGAGGGTGCTGCGCAATTGTTGCAAAGGCTTTTTGGGCACCACAAAGCCATCGGCCAGGGGTGGGTTTATGTCCTTGCGGCGAAACTGAACCAAGCGATGTGCATCAGTAGTGACGAAGGTGATGCTGTCGGTATGCAATTCAAAGAATACGCCCGTCATGGCTGGGCGAAGCGTATCGGTGCTGACGGCAAAGAGGGTTTTATTGATGCTTTCCACCAGTGCGATGGAAGGCATTTCGAAGCTGGTAGTTTCGGCGGCCTCTGGTTCTTTAGGGAAGTCATCGGCTTTTTCGCCACCGATGCGGTATTTGCCCACAGAAGAAGACATTTCAATACTCAGGTCCTTCTCGCTAATGTTGAACGTGATGGGTTGTTCGGGCAGGTTTTTCAGGTATTCCAGCAGGATTTTTGAGGGGATGCAGATGCTGCCATCGTCTTGGGCCTCGGTCACTTCCAAATGAACGCGCATCATCGTTTCCAGGTCGGTAGCGGTTAGGCTCAGTGTAGTGCCTTTCAGCTCAAACAGGAAATCTTCCAGCACAGACAAAACGGTGTTCGAAGAAATAATACCGCTGATCTGTTGCAGGTTTTTGAGCAGCGAGGTGGACGTGACGATAAAGCGCATGAAAACTGCCGGTTTTGAAGGGAGCCAAAGATAGGGGACACCAGCCCTTCAGGGCCGGGGATAAAGGGATGGATTGATGTAGGTGATTTCCCCGGTATAGGCGCGCAGCGGACTTAATTATCATCTTTTTTTTCCAATTCACCTGAACGTAAGCGTTCATTTTTTCGGGCAAATTGGCACCAATGACAGTCTTGTTCCCCGCAGCCTGAATTGAATTCGTGGTTCATAATCTGGCTGTAGGCTGTTTTTAGCTGTCGCAAGACGTATTGCTCGTCTTCAGCAAACACGGGTATTTGAACAGTCTTCCATTCGCCCGTAGTCTGGCTTTTCTCAACATATTCAAAGCGTCCGCCACCCACCTTCCAGCGGCTATCCGGCGCCTTTTCCAGGAGAAGTTTGTAAAACACCATCTGCCGCCAATAGTCGCCACCATCTGGATCTTTTTCACTGGGTGCAGCCAGCCGGTCTTTGTTGTTCCCATCGGGTTTGCCGGTCTTGTAATCCACCACGTAGCAAGTGTTCCCGTCCAGCTCCAGCTTATCCAGTTTTCCGGTGACGGGCACACCATCGAGTAGGAAACGAGGCACGGTATATTCAACAAGTACCTGCCTGGCCCAGGTACCGATATTATGCTCGTAATAGGCATCCAGCACTTGCCGGCCCTGTTCCATGCGGCGTAGGAAGTCGGGTTCGCTCAGGTGGTCGCGCTCAGGGCCCATCCGGGTTTCAAAAAGTTGAATGAAACGCTCTTTCGTTGGGAAGATGCCACCTGCATTTTTCATCTCATCAAAAAGGTGTTCCAAAGCATAATGCACTGCGATGCCAAAGCTGAGTGCTGCGGTGGGCAGGGAAGGCACTTTGAGGATATTTTCATAGTAATAGCTCAGCGGGCATTTCAAGAATTTGGAAAGGTGTGAGTAGCTCATTGTGATGCTTTGCAGGCGGCGTTCTAACCAGGCCTGATTCACTAACTCAATCTGTACTTCATCTTCGGATTGCAGGTTGAGGCTGATAGCATCGGTCAGGGCATCTGTGCTCAGGCTCACAGTTTCTCTTTCTTCTGCTGTGCTGATTTCATCAATAAAACGAGAATGAGGCCGTTCCTTTCCTTCTGCATCAAGGAGGTTGTAGGAGAGGTACAAGTGTTTCTTGGCGCGGGTCATGGCCACATAGAAAAGCCGTCGCGCTACTTCTTCCTTACCCGATTTCTCCTCCCCCTCAACCGTGGCCAGCACCGTGGGCGGCAGCTTGAACTCAGCGTTGTTGCCTTGTTTCTTTTCCCAAAAATTGGCATTGCAGCCAATCAAAAAAACGTGTTCAAATTCGGAACCTTTAGCCCCGTGAGCCGTAAGCAGACGCAGGCCATTGTCTTGCTGAATCACTTTCTCTAAGGGGAGCTTGATGCCTTCTTCTTCCATCTGTTGCACCATATTCAGGAAGTCAGCAGGCTTTGTGCGGGGGTTGCGAGTGCAGTAGTCGCGGACGAATTGAAAGAAGCTGTATAGTGCCTGAATATCCCAGACATATTCTTTGCCCCGCAAGACATAATCAATGATGCCCGCTTCCTTTAAGATTTTCTCCAGCAACAGGGGCAAGGGCCAGGCGGATACTTGCTGCAAAGCATTTTCTAAAAAGGTACCGACTCGTTGTAAGGGCTTAGGAGTGTCGAGGCATAGGCCTGAAGGAGCCTCTTCGCTGCGCAGATTTCGGCTGGAAGACTCCAGTAGTAAGGCATTGCCCAGCACAAAGCGCCACCTTGTTTGTTTTGATTTGGGCTGGCTGTTTATGTAGAGTGCTATCTGGGCCAGGTCGGTTGGTTTGATGCCATACCAGGGGGCATGCAGGAGTTCAAATAAGGTGGCTTCTTCACTGAACGGCTTCCGGCGCTCTCCTTCCAGGTAGCGCAGAAGGCTCAGGATATGTTGCACAACGGGCATCTCAAGCACATCCATCGGGAGTTTTACATTGTATGGAATGCCTTTTCGTTGTAAAAGGGAGATGAGCAAATCTGCCTGTTTATGCTGTGCATAGAGCACCGCCACTTCATGCAGGGGCGTACCACTTTTTTGCAGCATTGCAATTTGCTCCGCCACATGGGCCGCTTCCTGAAGGGTATTGGTGTAGATGCGCACTACGGGCTTTGGGAAGCTTTCCGGACCTGAGAATCTTGGGTTTTTTGAAAGAATAATTTTATCAAGCTCCAGGTCTTTGAGCTGATAAATCAGACGTTGCAGGTTATTCTGGATGCTGGCGGCTGCCCGGTCAAGGATGGCTTGAGAGGAGCGATAGTTTTCTTTCAGCACAATCATCTTCACCCCCTCGGCCTCATAGCGGTGATAGAACTCGATGATGTTGCGGAGCCGGGCGCCCTGAAACTCATAAATGCTCTGGTCATCATCGCCCACTACAAACATATTTGGGGCTTCCCAGAATTGGGTGAGGGTATAAAGCAATTCACTTTGGGCCCCATTAGTATCCTGAAATTCATCCACCAGGATAAACTGAAACCGTTCCTGATAGCGCTCCAGCAGTGCCGGCTGTTCCCGTAATGCCTGAAGCACCCAAAGAATCATATCGGTGTAATCATAGCGACCGGCATCAGTCATGCGCCTGAGGTAGTCGTCAAATAAGAGAGCGGCAGACCGGGTAAGCTCCATTCTGCGCTTTTCTTCATCCACCATGGCTTGTTTCAAGTCGCCTTTCTTATATCCTTTCCCCGACTTTAAATAACGGTAAGCAGGGTTTGCCTCAAGCCCGGCAAGGTGTGCGTCAATCGCTCGTGAAATGGCCTCAGCACTCCATGCTTCCTGCTTCATAAAGTCAAAGAGATTTAAGAGGCGCTTGCTGTCGTAATAGACGTTACCGGAGAGGCGGCGCAGGGGATGCTTTTCAGGCAGATCATCCAGCAGAGCCCGCATCATTTCTGCCTTTTCCAAATCGGTGATGGGGCTGAGGCTTTGTTTAGAAAAATATTCTGGAGCCGATTGGATGATGCTGTTACAAAAGCCATGAAAGGTGTTGATCTGCACTTTGTGTGCATCCTGCCCGATAATCTGCAGCAGGCGGCGGCGCATGGATTGGGTAGCCTCGTCTGTGTACGTCAGGCAGAGGATGTCCTGAGCCTGAATTTGAGCTTCACTGAGCAGAAGCCGTGCAATACGCATGGAAAGAACCTCTGTCTTCCCCGTTCCAGGACCTGCAAGCACCATCACCGGCCCATAGATGGTATCTACCGCTTGTTTTTGCGCTGTATTCAGCTTTTCATAGCGGGATAAAAAGGCGGCATTACTTACTTCTGAGCTGGACATATTGACGAAGTTAAGCGGAGCAATAAGCTGGATCCAGGCGGGACATTGTGGAGATACCCTGCTTCGTAACAGACAGAATAAAAGAGCGCTCAAAGCAACTGAGCCACCTTGTTTTTCAATGATTTTTTTGCCCGCTTTTTTGCTTCGATGCTGCCTGTTCTGGACTTGTATTCTGGTTCGCACACGGAAGGGCCTGCGCTCTAATGCAACTTCTTTTGGAAAACGAATCATCGCTTTGTTTCCTTCAGTTCCTAAAACAGCCAGACAGCGAGATTCTGCCAACTAAAAAAAGAAAGGCTGCCTCACAGTAGGAGGCAGCCTCTCATTTATTCAGGCTTCAAAGCTTAGCCTTTAGCAACCGAGCCGGAACCCTCTGCTTTTTGAGCAGCAGCCGTGTGTTGGTTGCAGCAGGGTGCTGCTTCTTCACAGCAATCGGCACCGGGGGCACAGCAATCAGCCGCATTTCCGGAGGCGGTGGAAGGATTGCAGCAGTCTTGCTGTGCTTCGCAGCAGGCAGCGCCGGGCGCACAGCAGTTGTTGTCGGGCGTGCAGCAGGAGGCATCAGCGCAGCAGCCGGATGCCGGTGAACAGCATTCAGACTTGGGCGTGCAGCAGTTCTTATCGGGAGTAGCTGCCGTGGCGCTCAAAGCGGGCACGAGCAGGATTGCGGAAAAAACCGCCATGATGAGGTTTTTCATCTTAGTTAGATTGTTTTGTTGGAGTTATTGTTGTCTTGAGTTTTTTCAGCAAGACGAGGCTTCGGGAGGGTGGAAGCAAGAGCCAACAAAGACCGAATGAATTGCGGGTGAGAAGATGAATTTCTTCTCTTTCATCAGAGGAAAAAGAGCGGCTGGGCTTAAAGTCCAGGATGTATTTAAGACAAATGCGCAGCAGGCGCAGGCTTGAAAAGGATTGCAGCCGCCATCATCGCAGCAACTATGTTTTTTGCGTTCGGGATGGTGATTTTCCTGCAGGTTTTTTTTATCAGACTGGCAGCAGCTATGTTGTGTCTCGTGCATCAATAGCTGCCTGGGCACGGCAACAGACCATGCAACAAGCAAAGAGACAAGTATAGCCAGCAGCTTCACCGGCTAAAGGTAGGCAATGCTCATAAGTTGGTTCTGGGGCTTTCAGGCGCAGAAAATCTTTTACAATTTTACCGGATGCCCATCATCCTACCTGTCAAAGGCGTCAGCCCCCTAATTCCCGAAGATTGCTTCATAGCTCCAAATGCCACGATTGTTGGTGATGTAGTGATGGGTGCGCAGTGCAGTGTGTGGTTCCATGCGGTGATTCGCGGCGATGTGAACCGTATCCGGATGGGCAACAAAGTGAATGTTCAGGACGGAGCCTGCATTCATTGCACGTACCAGAAATCAGGAACAGAAATCGGGAACAATGTCAGTATCGGCCATCATGCCATAGTGCATGGCTGTACGGTAGAAGATGATGTGCTCATCGGTATGGGTGCGATTGTGATGGACCGGGCACGCATTGGGAAGGGGAGCATTATCGCTGCGGGAGCGGTGGTGCTCGAAGACACAGACGTGGCGCCGGGCAGCATCTATGCCGGCGTGCCGGCCCGGAAAGTGAAGAACATTTCACCCGAGCTGCTCAGCGGTGAAATAGAGCGCATCGCCAACAATTATGTGCTGTACAGTTCCTGGTTTCAGGAAGCACCGTCTAAGAAAGCTTAGAACTTAATTGATTTGCTTGCACAGAAACACTTTGGCCTATACATTTGTCGCCATTAAAATCCCATCAAACACACTCATTCAACAGGTATGAAGAAACTCATCCTTTCCTTGATGGCAGCAGCACTTGCTGTTCCATCTTTTGCACAAGGACACTGCGCTGGTGGTATCCTTGCTTACGGTGTCGGCAGCTATTCGTTCAAGAAAGGTTCCGATACGTACTCCTTTTCTAACGCCAACTCCACTACAGTGGATCGCCCACACACCCAAAACTGGGAAGTATCCCCAGGGATCGGCTTCAATATTTCTGACTATCTGACGGTTGGTATTGACTTCAATTATACAGGCTCTAAGACTACTTATGACCTCCGCAATGCGCCCATGAACAGTGCCGGCTATGAAGACCAGGTAAAGACTTTCGACTACGCCATCGGGCCCTTCGTTCGCTTTACGCAACCTTTTGGAAAACGCTTCTTCGGTTTCGGTCAGCTTGAAGCGCACTACCTGCATGGCCAGCAAAGCACCCGCACCGTTCAGACGAACAACAGCTTCACCCGCGACGATAAGTACAAGGGAGTTGATGTTTCTTACATGCCGGGCGTAGGTGTATATGTAGCGCACAACATGGCCCTGACTTTCGGGATTGGCGGCATCAGCTATAACTACCAGAAGTATGACTACAGCACCCAGCTTTTAGCTACTCCGGGTTCTGAGCATACCGGCAAGGCCAGCAGCTTCGATGTCACCTTCGGCCGCCAATTCAATATCGGTATTCAAAAGACCTTCGGTTGCCACAAGAAACGTGCACATGCTGAGCCTATGGACGAGACCCGTCACATGGACACCAACGATGATAATAGCACCAACAAGAATTCTAACGACGAATAGTCTGTTACGGAATGAACACACGAAAGCCGCCCCTAACCGGGCGGCTTTCCTATTTCTCCAAAAAGCCGGGTAATACCTTTGCCCGCCATGATTCAGGAACTCGAGGACACCATTACTGCCTTATCTACGCCTCCCGGCTCCGGTGCCCTGGGCATCATCCGCCTCAGCGGCAACCAGGCAATAGAAATCGCAGATAAAATTTTTGCCGGCAAGCCTTTGCATCTGCAAGCTTCTCACAGCCTGCATTTCGGAAGAATCGTCCGCCGGCTTCCTGCGCCACAGGCTGAGAACACGGATACCGAAAGCCAGGAAGCGATTGATGAGGCCGTCGTGTCCCTCTTTCGTGCGCCACATTCCTATACCGGCGAGGATGTCGTAGAGATTTCCTGCCACGGCAGCCCCTATGTTTTACAAACTGTTCTGGACTTGTGTGTGGCATCCGGTGCCCGGCCCGCTCGTGCCGGAGAATTTACCCAACGGGCCTTTCTTAATGGCCGCCTCGACCTTACGCAGGCAGAAGCCGTAGCCGACCTCATTGCAGCAGAAAGCAAAGCAGCACAGCAAACCGCCTTACATCAACTACGGGGTGGATTTTCTGCTGACCTGAAAACCATGCGCGAAGAGTTGATTCGATTCTCGGCGCTTATCGAACTGGAGCTCGATTTTTCACAAGAAGACGTCCACTTTGCCGACCGCGGCCAACTGCTGAACCTCCTGGATCGCCTGGAACAATCTGCGCAAAAGCTGATTGATTCTTTCCGACTGGGAAATGCTATGAAAAATGGCGTGAGTGTCGCGATAATCGGTGCGCCCAATGCGGGTAAAAGCACGTTGCTGAATGCCTTAATCAACGAAGACCGGGCAATCGTAAGCGACATTGCCGGCACCACGCGCGACACCATCGAGGAGCGAATAAATATTGGCGACATTCAGTTTCGTTTCATTGACACTGCCGGCCTGAGGGAAGATTCAGGTGATGTGATCGAGCAGCAAGGCATGGCCCGAAGTAGGCAAAAAGTTGAGGAAGCCGATATTATCCTTTGCTTACAGGACTGCACTCAAGCAGAAGATGCCGGTTTCAAAAAGCTACAGGAATGGCTGCAAAGCTTTAGCAAACCACATTTTCTGTTGTTCACCAAAAGCGATTTGCTCCTTACGCCGGTTTCCATACCAAATCAGGCTCTGCTTATGAGTGCCCATACTGGCGAAGGCTTGGAATTACTGAAAGAATATCTGTTAAGCTCGGTGACCACAGGCAGGGTTCAGGCTGGCGATACGATAATCACGAATACCCGGCACCTCGCTGCGCTACAAAAAATTGCTGCTTCCGTTCGCGAGATTCGCAGGGGCCTGAATGATGGGCTACCGGGCGATTTGCTCGCCTCTGATATTCGCCTGGCGCTCTTTCATATTGGCGAACTGACCGGGGCCGTGCAGGTGGACCGCGATATCCTGGGTGCCATCTTCGGCAGCTTTTGTATTGGAAAGTGACTCTTCCTCCTTATGATTCTTTAAGTAATTGCTATCAATGGTTTTAATTGATAATTCATGTTCTGTTTCTTGTCTCATGAAAAACAATATCAAATCATATACACCACAAGTCCATCGCGAAGTTTCGGCTCAAACCAGGTGCTCTTTGGCGGCATCACCTCACCGCGGTCGGCAATGCTGAAAAGCTGCTCCATACGGACGGGATAACAGGCAAAGGCCGCCGCAAAATCGCCGGCATCTACGCGGCGCTGAAGCTCATCCAGGCCCCGGATACCGCCCACAAAATCTACCCGTTTATCCGTGCGTGGGTCGTGGATACCCAGCAAGGCACTCAGCACCTGGTTTTGGAGGATGCTCACATCTAAACGTTCCTTCAGGTCCTCTGCCGGGAAGCTGCCGGGCCGTGCCGATAACTTCCACCAGCGCCCGCCGAGATACAAGCCAAACTCTTGCGGCTGCTGGGGTTTGTAAGGCTTGCGGCCTTGTTCCTCCAGGCTGAATGATTTGTCCAAAGCTGCGAGGAATGCCTCTTCGGTCATACCATTCAGGTCGCTGACCACCCGGTTGTAATCCATAATGCGGAGCTGGCTTGCCGGGAAGATACAGGTGAGGAAGTAGTTGAAATTTTCCTCGCCTTTCAGGCTGTAGCCGAGCTTGCGCATTTCGGCACAAACCTTGGCCGCCGAGGCAGCACGGTGGTGCCCGTCGGCGATATAAGTGGCCGGTACGTCCGAGCCAAACAACAAGGTGATTGCAGCGCATTGGCTGTAATCGTCCATCACCCAAAGCGTGTGGCGCACGCCGTCTTCCGCTACAAAATTGTTTACGGGCACGTGTTCCCGCTTCCAGGTTTCGATGATTTGCTGCACATCGTCCTGGTCGCGATAAGCCAGAAAGACGATGCCTGTTTGTGCGCGGGTAGCCAGGATATGGTCTATCCGGTCTTGTTCCTTTACCGGCCGGGTAAACTCATGCTTCTTGATGATGCCCGCTTCATAGTCATCCACCGAAGAGGCACAGATGAGGCCTGTTTGGGCATGGCCGTCCATCTCCAGTTCGTAGATATAGTAGCAGGGTTCTTTATCGCGTTGCATCACGCCTTCGGCAATCATATTGTCGAGGTTCTCCTTCGCTTTGTCGTACACCAGGCGGCTGTGTGGGTCCGTTCCTTCGGGCAGGTCAATCTCCGAACGGGTGACGTGGTAGAAATTGTAAGGCCGGTCATGAAAGCGGCGAGCTTCTGTTTCGTTGACCACATCGTAGGGTAAAGTAGCAACCTCTGCAGCCAGTTTTTGTTTCGGTCGGAGGGCGTTGAACGGAGAAATTTTTGCCATAATAATACAGGGTTCCGGAGGGCGGAAGGCCCTTAGGTTTTGTGGTTAAATTGTCGGATAGCATTGGCCAACGCGGCAGCATCTTCCAGGCTTACAGCATTGTAGAGGGCAGCCCGAAAGCCACCCAGCAGGCGATGCCCCCGGATACCTTCAATATTTTTTGAAGTACAATAGTTTAAAAAGGCCTGCTCCTGCTCCGCATGGTTCATTTTAAAAACGACATTCATCAGGCTGCGGCTGTCTTTGGCTACAGGGCAATGAAATAAGGGCTGCTCATCCAGGGCGGCATACACCAAGGCTGCCTTTTCCCGGTTCTGTTTCTCGATAGTCTGCATGCTTTGTTGCTGCATCCAGCGCAACGTCAGCAGGCAGGAATAAATAGCCGATACGGGCGGCGTGTTGAGCACAGAACCGGCCCGCACCTGTGCGGCATAGCTGAATACATCCGGCAGGCTGGGATTGCCTTGTTCCAGAAGCGTTCGCCGGGCTACCACCAGAGTTACCCCGGCAGCGCCAAGTTGTTTTTGCGCTACGGCATAAAACAAGGCACAGCGGCTGTAGGCTCTTTTGATGGAAAAAATATCGGAGCTCATGTCCGCAAAAAGGGGAACCGGCGATAGGGGCAGCTCCGGCATCTGCGTGCCATAAATCGTGTTGTTGGTAGTGAGGTGGATATAGCTCAGCCCCTCGGGGAGGGAAGGGGGCCAGGCTGGCAGGCTGCTGTAGTCATTATCCGAGGAAGAACATAGCGTTTGGCAGGCTCCGTAGTGCTGTGCTGTTTTCAGGGCTGCCTGCGCCCAATGGCCACTGTCAATATATCCGGCAGCCGAACTTGTTTTCAGAAAATTCATGGGCAGCAGGGCAAACTGATGGCGGCCACCGCCCTGCATCCAGAGTACGGCATATTCATCTGCACTCAGGCCAGAAAGATGCAGCACGAGTTCCTGAGCCTCGTCCAGGATAGCCTGAAAAGCGGGTCCCCGGTGCGGAATGCTGAGCAGAGAAATCCCACTGCCCTTATAGTCCAGAATAGCTTCCGACATCCCTTCGAGCACGCATTGCGGCAAGGCTGCCGGCCCCGAACCGAAGTAATGTTTGCGCGGGTTCATGAACGATCCTTACTCGTTTTCGGGCCGTTTTCGTCCGAGATAGTGATGCCGCCCGAGACGGCAAATTTCATGGCTTCTGCCGGGCTCATGGTAGTCACATGGCGGATGTTGGTTGAAGCGGTGACGACCACCCAGCCGGAAATAGCATAAGCATGCGGCAGATAGACCGCCACATGGCCTTCCATGCCGAGGTAGCCCATGTCTTCCTGGGTAAGGAAGCCGAGGCGCCAGGTGTCCGGCGTGTTGTGGGTGCGCACCCAGACGGGTTGGGTGAAACGTTTTTTATCTCCCACAAACGAGGACATAATGTCCTTTACCGAAGAGTAGATGAACTTGATACCGGGGGTACGCTCCAGCACATGGTCGAAGAAATCGAAGATGGCTTTGCCGATGAAAAAACGGGTTCCGAAGTAGCCGATCACCGTCACGGAAGAGATGATGATGACGAAGCCTAAGCCTCGGGGCACCATCGGGATCAGCGTATCCACTTTGTAGAATACGAGCCAGATGACGTAGGCCGTAATCGCTATCGGCGCCAGAATAATAAGCCCCTTCAGAAACGAGCGCAGGAGCAGAGCGGCAATGTTGTCGCGCATGAGAAAGCGAAGGTACAGGCGAAAAGGCCGAGGCCGGGACGCGAAGCCGACCCGTCAGCATCCGATATTCAAAAGACTTCTGCTATTTTCCACCGGATGAACCGTTGCTTGTTTTTCATTTTTATCTGCCTGTTGCCGGGAATGGCTTCTATAGCGCAAACCACCCGTAGGGACAGCCAGAAGCATGTGTTGCTTCACACGCCTAATCGGCAGGAAAACTATTACAGGCTCGCTGCGAGGCTGGCCGAAACTTATCGTTTCCAGCAGCCTGATTCCGCGCCAAAATATGCGCAGCAAACGCTGGCAGGCCCGGAGACAAAAAGCCTGTTCCGGTTCAAGGCTTCGGCACACAATACTATCGGCTATGCAAAATATCAGATCGGCGACTACCCGGCAGCGATCAAAAGTTTTCAGCAATACTATACCTATGCTGCCCGCACCCATGACACCGAAAGCATGGCCTACGCCATCAACAACCAGGGAAATGTGTACATAGACCTCGGCCAATATGATCAGGCGCTCCGCAGGTACCGGCAGGCTTTAGCCTTACGGCAGAAAATAGGCGACCGTAAGGGTATCGCCATGTCGTACAGCAACATCGGCTATATCTACAAAGACCTCGGCGATTATGAAGAGGCGGTCCGGAACATGATGTTTGGCTTGCGGGAGATGGAAGCTCTGGGCGATAAGACCCTCATCGCTTCTTGCTGCAACATGCTGGGCTCGGTATTGATCATCAAAAAGGATTATGATGAGGCCATCCGATTTCAAAAGAGAGCTATTGCTCTGCAGCGCGAAACTGGCGATAAGAATGCTCAGGCCATCTCGCTTCAGGTATTGGCTAATGCCTATGGGATGCAGGGGAATTATTCAGCATCGCTGGAAGCTAACCAGCAGGCGCTGCTCTTGCTTCAGGCCGCATCGGATTGGCGGCAAATAAGCATTCTGGAATCCAATATTGGGGAACTGTATGCCCGGCAGCAGGACTATAGCGCCAGCGTCCCGCATTATGAGCAGGCCATCATGATGGCACAGCGCATTGGATACCGGCGGGGCTTAAGCAACTTCTGGCTGGGGCAGGCGCAAAATTTCATTTCTCTGAATCGTTTGCCCGAAGCCCGGAAATTATTGGATAGCGCCTCAGTAATGATTCAGCAAACCCACAATAAGGAGCAACTCAAAACTATCTACGAACTGGAAGCACGCTACCACGCAGCACGCGGAGATTTCAAACAGGCATTGGCCTACTCGTTCTTGTTTTCCACTCAAAAAGACAGCCTGCTTAATGAAGAAAACCTAAAGGCCATGAGCGAAATGAACGTGAAGTATGAAAGCGAGAAAAAACAGAGCACCATTGCGAAGCTGGATAAAGAATCTGCCCTGCAGCAACTCCAACTTAGAGAGCAAAGCCTGCGCCTCGCAAAGGACAAACTATCCCTCGCCGAAGCCGATCTGCAACTCACGCAAAGCAGTTTGAAAATCAAAACGCAAAACGCCCGCATCCTGCAGCAGGAATTAGATGCCACCCAACATGCCCTTCGCATGGACAGCCTGAGCCGGGAAGCCAAAATGCAAAGCCTGGAACTAAACAACAGGAAGCTACAGGTACGCCAGCGCAATGCCGCTATTGGTGGCCTGATTGTCCTTCTCTTGCTGGGCGGCCTGCTTGGTTTTTCCTACTACCGGAGGGCACAGCTCCAGGCAGCCGCACGGATGCAGGCCAGCCTGATGCAACAGCAAGATGCCGCTACCCGCGCCGTACTGGAAGCCGAAGAAGCCGAACGGGTGCGCATTGCTAAAGACCTTCACGATGGCGTAGGGCAACTGATGAGCGCAGCCCGCATGAACTTGTCCGCCTATGAACATGAAGACATCATACGCAGCCCCGGGCAATCCGAAGCCCTGGAGAAAGCTCTTCTATTGGTTGATCAAAGCTGTAGTGAGCTGCGCAATGTGAGCCACAACATGATGCCGAATGCACTGCTGAAAAACAACCTGGCCGCTGCTGTGCGGTCCTTCATTTCTCAGATTGACCAGCGCCGGCTGGCCGTCCACCTGCATACTGAAGGCCTCGATGAACGCCTGGATGCAAACCTGGAAGCCATGCTCTACCGTATCATTCAGGAATGCGTCAACAACGTCATCAAACACAGCGGTGCAAACACCCTGGATCTATCTCTGCGCAACGATGCGGAAGGTATCACCGTAAGCATTGAAGACAATGGCTGCGGCTTCTCCATCCCGGTACCCAACTCCGACCATGAAGGCATCGGCCTGAAAAATATTCGTACCCGAATGGATTATCTGCGCGGTAGTATGGAAATAGACAGCGCTCCCGGAAGAGGTACTGTTATCATGTTGCAAGTGCCTGTATCACCGGGAAAAGGAGTAAGCTGAGCAACTATCTTCACGTCTGAATGAAGACGATTCGTGTTGCGCTGGTAGATGACCATCAGATCGTGCTGGACGGGCTGATGAGCCTGCTGAAAGGGGTAAGCACTTTCAAAATCTCTTTCGCTACCACCCAGCCAGAATTGGTGACTGAACTGCTGGCTCAAAACCCTACTGATGTCCTGTTGACCGATGTGCAGATGCCGGGTATGGCGGGCAATGAATTGGCAAAAGAGGTGCGGAAACTATTCCCAGGCATACGCATCCTGGCCTTGAGCATGAGCGGTTTGGGGCATATCGTAGCAGAGATGATTCAGGATGCCGACATCTCCGGCTATGTGCTCAAAGACATCGGCAAACAAGAACTGATGACTGCTATTGAAAAAATTGCCGGGGGTGGCTCCTATTTTTCGGACACTGTCATCTCCGAACTGGACCAGCACAGCAACAAAAAGCAGGCTGCCGAACAAGCGCACCTCAGCGCCCGTGAATTGGAAATTCTGAATCTGATTGAAAAAGAATGCAGCAACAAGGAAATTGCCGACAAACTCTTCATCTCAGAACGCACCGTAGAGACGCACCGTAAAAACATCCTGCGCAAGACAGGCACCAACAACAAACTCGGCCTTATTAAATGGGCCTACGAAAATCGGTTACTGAATAAGGATTGAGCCTCCTTTGCCGGTATTTTTGCGCTGCTCCAAACCCCCTCTTTCCCATCATGCATACCTCCCTCCGCTCCATCGTACTGGGCACGGCACTCAGCTTGGGCACTGCCGCTGCCGCACTGGCACAGCCCATAAAAATGCCCGCTCCCAGCCCCGCTCAAACGCTGAAACAAGCCTTCGGTCTGGGTGAAATCACCATTGACTACTCCCGCCCTCTGGCACGAGGCAGGGTCATCTTCGGCGACCTGGTGCCCTATGACCATGTGTGGCGCACGGGCGCAAATGCCACCACCAAAATCACCTTCAGCGATGATGTCAGCTTTGAAGGCGTACCCGTCAAGGCCGGAACCTATGGCCTCTACACGATTCCCGGCAGAGATAGCTGGCGCGTGATGCTCTACAAAGACCTCAGCCTCGGCGGCAATGTGGCCAGTTACAACACCGACAATGAGCTGCTGCGCGTCAAAGTAGAACCCAAGGCCAATGGCCACATGGTGCAGTCCTTCACCATCAATCTGGACCAGGTAGATGCCAGCACTGCCACCCTGCAAATCATGTGGGAGCGTACCATCGTACCGGTCAAAATCACCACCAACATTGACGAGCGTATCATGAAAAACATTGCCTCCGTCATGAAGGTGGAAGACAGCCGCCCCTACTTTCAGGCAGCCAACTATTACTACTCCAACAACAAAGACATGAATCAGGCGCTGGCCTGGGTGAACAAGGCAATCGAGCAAAACAATGCCTTCTATGTCGTGCATCTGAAAGCTAAAATCCTGATGAAGCTGAAGGACTACAAAGGCGCCCTTGCTGCTGCCGAAGAATCCAAAGGCCTGGCCCGCGCCGCCAAGAGCGAAGACTACATCCACCTTAATGAAAAACTAATTGCCCAGGCTGAGGCCGCACAACGCAACCGCCGCCGATAGGCAATCGAGAAGCTTTCCCCTAAAGAAGCTGCCTTCACCAGAGGCGGCTTCTTTCATTTTTGAAAAGAATTTTTGTTTGCTTTTGCTGTGTTTTTCAGCTTCCGATGCAGCCTGTCCTAAACTTTTTTCAGGATTGCATCCATTAGAGTTCTTTTCTCCTTTCGGAAGTGCCCGGAATCGGAAGGGAGGAGTACCCTTCATGGCTTCAAAAATGCATCATAGTAGCACGGACCCTGAGGAGTGCGACGCAACGAAGCTGCATCATGGAACAAAAGCCGGAAACAAAAAAACAAACATTGAAAAGGCTCCGTTTTGAGCACAGCCTTCCGCTCAAAACAGGTAGGGTCACTGTGCTGAGGCCCCGAGCCGCACGGCTTTGAGTTCAATCAGGTTCATCGGGTTGGATCGGAAGCCGCTCACCTCCTTTTGAGTAAAGTGCAGGAGCTGGTCATAAAAAAGCGCCATGACTGGTGCGTACGCCATGGCCAGGCTGTCCATCTTATGGTAATGCTGATAGCGCAGGCTGTCGGGCAGGGTCATGGCTCCATCGTACCAGGCATCAAAGCAGCTATCATGAAAACGGGTGTAGTTGGGCGGCGCTGGCAGGCGGCTATTGAAAAATGCCAGGTAGGTTTCGGCGTCCGGGTAGTCGGCAATCCACTGCGCCCGAAACACCGGCGCCTTGCTGCTGCTCATTTGTTGACGCAGAATATTGGGCTGCATCACTTCGGTACGCGCACGGATTCCTACATCGGCCAGCTCTGTGCAGATGAAGTTTACGATGTCGGACCAATTATCCGGAGTCAGGATGGTGACCACGCCTAAGCCTTTTCCATTGGGGAAACCTGCAGCCCGCAGCAAGGCCGCAGCCTTTTTAGGATTGTAGGAATAGCCGTCTCGGCCATCGGCGTCATGTCCCGGCAAGCCTTTTGGGATAAAGCCTCCGGTGGCTGGGATGCCCACCCCATTTCGGAAATAGGTGATGATCCTGCGCCGGTCAATCGCATAGTTCATGGCTTGCCGCACGAGGCGAAAGCGGGTAGGCGCCTGGCGCAGCAATGCATTATTGCTGTCCATCAAAAAGCCTATGTATTCTGTATTCAGGTAGGTGCTGCGGCTGAGGTGGTATTTTTCTGCAAAGCCCGGTTGCAACTGCCCGCGACGGGTCAGCACCAAGTCTTTAAACGAGCCGTCAATGCCATTCACAAAATCTAACCGGCCCTGGAGGAAGAGCATAAACTCGGTGGCCTTGCTGTCATAGAACGATACCTGAACGGCATCCAGATAAGGCAGGGAGCGGCCCTGCCCATCCTTTTCGAAATACCTGGGGAAGCGGTGTAAAATCAGTGTGTTTCCTTCATCCCAGGCGAAGAGCTGAAAAGGGCCGCTGCCACAGGGATGCCGCCGAAAATCCTTACCCCAAAATGCCGCCACTTCCTGTGGTACGATGGAGCAATAGGGCATAGACAGCATGGGCAGCATGGGTGCAAAGGGGCGCTGGAGCCTTAGCTCAAACGTGCTGTCGTCAAGAGCCACAAAAGCAGAATCGGCAGCGATGCGGCCATGAAAAATCCAGGCACCGGAGGATGCTACTTCCGGCTTCAGCAAGCGCCGGAAAGAATAGACCACATCGGCGGCTACGAGTTGCCGGCCCTTACCTCCTTTGAATTGCGGAGCATCCTGGAAAAAGACATCGCGCCGCAGGTGAAAACGATAGCGAAGCCCGTCGGCACTGCGCTCCCAGTGTGTGGCAAGTGACGGAACCACCTTCAGGTCGCTGTCCGTTTCTACGAGCGTGTTGTAGATCATGTGGGTCGTCCACATGGTGTAGAGGTCTTTGGCATAAGCCGGGTCGAGGCTTTCCAGAGAGCCGGAGGAAAGGTTGAGCCGGAAGACACTACGATTTTCCTTTGACTGATGGGCTGTTTGATCGCAAGCCAGAAGCAGACAAGCCAGAATCAGGCACAGAAAGGGCTGGAACCGCGGCGCAGACCAGCGCAACTCGTTACGATTTTGTCCCATTCAGGTAGTTAGCGGAAAGCAGGGGGAAGCTACGAATTACGCGCAGCAGCAGGTCTTTAGAAGGTTCTTCAGTTCCATAAAAGGAAGTATCATCGGGAAACCGGATTGCTGGCTTTGCTTTCATTCCATAACCGGTCGAGTGCCGTCACGACATATACCACATCTCTTTGTTTTGAAGCATCGAGGTATTGTGGTTCGCGGGTGATGGCCAGGATGTGGGCGGCATCCTGCAAGTGGATAGGTTCATTTTTATCAAAGCGATAGACTGCATAGTGGCGGGCATCTACATCCCCGGGCGACCATTGTAGAAAGCAACCCGACCCGGTTTCGGTACGGCTTAGATGGGGTGCTGCGGGTGCCAGCGAGTCGAGCCA
Organism: Bacteroidota bacterium; assembly: GCA_018267625.1. Lineage (GTDB taxonomy): Bacteria > Bacteroidota > Bacteroidia > Chitinophagales > Chitinophagaceae > UBA1952. The sequence goes on along the minus strand of JAFDYC010000096.1, from coordinate 37,286 downwards.
GGGCATGGTAGGAACCAGTGCTATGTGTGCATCTGTAGCACGGAGGCTGTCTTCAATTGGTCCTGAAATATTATCAAAAGAAGAAAGGCTGTAGAGCGACCAGCCGGTTCCGGGAGCCTCACTGCGTATGTCCTGAATTTGCGAAAGCAGTTCTTGGGTGCTGCGCCAGGAGAGGCTGGGAGTGCCCGTCATCCGGTAGAGGCCCAGTCCAAAATAGAGCTGCCTGCCATAGTCGTGGTCGCGCCACCAGGGCAGCAGCACTTCGAAAGGAGCGGCCCGGTGGCCATGTTCCCAATAAAGCTGCGGGAGGAGGTAGTCAATCCATCCTTGTTGCATCCATAAGAGCACATCGGCATAGAGGTCGTCATAATTTGTTTGTCCTCCGCGGGTGTTGGAGCCGCGCGGGTCCTTAGTCGCATTGCGCCAGATGCCGAAGGGAGAAATGCCCAGTTTGAGAAAGGGCTTTACCGACTTGATGGCCTTATTCAACCCCTGGATGAACGTGTCCACATTGCTGCGTCGCCAATCATCGCGGCTCAGGTGTTCGGGGTTGTATTTCCGGTAGGCTGCTGCATCGCCGAATTCGCTGCCGGCAATACGATAGGGGTAGAAATAATCATCGAGGTGAACAGCATCTATGTCGTATCGGTTCACCACATCCATAATGACTGACTGGACATACTGACGGGCTTCCGGAATGCCGGGGTTGAGGTAGCCTTTTCCACCATAACGTACTAACCAGTCGGGATGCTGTCGGGTCACATGATCCGGTGGGTTTGGGTTGCTGTTGCTGTTCATTAAAGCGCGAAATGGATTGAACCAGGCATGGAACTCCATGTTTCGTTTGTGCGCTTCGGCAATCATAAACTGCAAGGGGTCGTAGTATGGATTCGGCGGGCTGCCTTGTTTGCCGGTGAGGTAGCGGCTCCAGGGCTCTTTTTCTGAAGGATAAAAAGCATCCGCAGCCGGGCGGACCTGCACAATGACGGCGTTCATCTTCATCCGGGCCATACGGTCGAGAAGGCGAATAAAACTTGCCTTTTGCTCTTCAGATGAAAGCCCTCCTTTTTGGGGCCAGTCAATATTGGCGACGGTGGCAATCCAGGCCGCACGAAACTCTCTTTTGGGCGCCTGAGCCCTGGATGAAGAGGGAACGGCAACCGCCAACAGGCAGGCAATAAATAAGGAAAAATACAAGCGCAAGATGGGCACAAAAATATTGGGATGGACAGGTACAGAAACCATAAAAAGCAGTCGGCTTCCTGCAGGGCGAAATCAAAAACCTGGTTTGGGGAATTACTAATGGATATCAGCTTTCAGGCTAACTGCGGTTAGAAGAATCGCAAGTAGAAGGGAGAACCTTTGCCAGCCTTCACATAGGAAATAAGACTGCATCATTTACCCTAAAAAATCATTTTTACCATGGCCATAGAACATAAATACCAGGTCGCCCTTGAATGGAACGATGCCCGGAAAGGCATCCTTAGTTCCGACGTGCTGCATGACAAAATCGAAGTAGCCACTCCTCCTGAATTTCCTCAGGGCATGCCCGGCATTTGGTCGCCGGAACACTTACTGGTTGCTGCCGCCAGCAGTTGCCTCATGACTACTTTCTTAGCCATTGCCGAACATTCCAAACTCAACTTTCACAGCTTCCAGGTTCAAGCCGAAGGCAAGCTGGAAGAAGTAGAAGGCAAGCTGATGATTAGCGAAATATTGCTGTTGCCCCGCGTAGAAATAACTCATGAATTAGACCGTGAAAAAGCCGAGCGCATCTTGCGCAAGTCGGAGGCCAATTGCCTCATCAGCCGCTCATTAAATGCCCGGGTTCACATGCAGACGCAAGTGCTGACCCCTACTGAATCTGCTATGGCCTGATGGCTGCTTTTATGGCTTTGAAAAGAAGATGAGAAGCCCCGTTAAGCTCCTGTAAAAGGGAGCTTTTTTTTCGCCCTGAGGTACGCTACTTCGTAATCTTACCCGGCATAAACAGGTCCTAAAATGAAACTCTTATATGTCGGTACTGAAAAGCTTCAAGACGCAATTTCTGAAGCACTTTGCCGTACACGCGGCAGGCACGATGTTGTCGTAGCCCGCAGCAAGGAACAATTTCTGGCATTGCTGCAGCCTGGAGCCGTGGACATCTTACTGTTCGACTACTGTGCGGCCCCGGCCGACCTGCCTCTCTCGCAAGTGCTCATCTATGCCCGGGCCTTTAAGGCTCCTGTATTGACGCTGAGTTCCCTGGCTGCGGAAACACCCGTGGACGATTTGCAGTCGGCAGGCATCAATGGCTATCTCTTCCGGGAACACCTCAGCCAACTGCCGTTCCTTATAAATGATAAAGTAGATAACCTACAACTTGAGCAGGACATGCAGGAAGTGTATCAGGCGCTGGAACGTACCGGCAACTACTACCAGACCTTGCTGAAATGCATGCATGAGTTTGTCTTTTTGTTTGATGAAAAAGGCGAACTGGTGTACCTCAGCCCTTCGGCACATCAGCTTACGGGCTTCAGTGACGTGGACGGGCACAAGCTGTTTGAATACATTCATGAAGACGACCGCAGGCAGTTTTTTTATCTCTTTAAAAAAGTGCTCAAGAAGCCCGACAACCGGGTAGAGGTTCATCTGCGCATCCGCCATAAAGCAGGGCATTATATCTGGATAGAAGGCGGTGTCACCAACTTGGTGCAGAATGATGCAATTGAAGCCTATGTACTCAGTTGCCGCGATGTGACCGACCGAACAGAAATGGAACAGGAACTGCTCGGCATCAACCGCCTGTATGCCTGCATCCGCCAGTTCAACCGTGCCATTCTTTCAGCCGATGATGAACGCAAACTCTTTGGCAACCTCTGCTACACAGCTACAGAATTCGGCAATTTCAAAATGGCTTACATCAGCCAATTTGAAGGCAATGGTAATCGCTTACGCCTGATACAAAGCAGTGGCGTGGCCGAACAAGATGTGGACCCGCAGATGGTACTGAGCAGCCTGGAGCAGACCCCATACCAACAGGTGCTTCAAACCGGCCAATGTTTCGTATGCAACGATATTGAGGAAGAAATGCCCGGAGAATACTGGCGTTATGTGGCCCGGCAAAAAGGCTTCTCCTCTATGATCATAATTCCCCTGAGCAAGCAAGGGCGCATCGTAAGCGTGTTTGTGCTGGCCGCAACCGACAAGCAGGCATTTCATGTCAAAGCAATTGAACTGCTCGAAGAAGCTGCCGATGATATTTCTTTAAAACTGCAAACCATTCAAAAGAGCACCGTACAGCACCTGAATGGCTTGAAGCCGGCGCAACAGCAGCATTGGGCATAAGCCTCACCGGCGGAGCAAAGCGGACCGACCACAATCAGAAAAAGTAAGGTAGCTACCTTGCAGGCATGTCGCTGTACCGCGAATGGACTCCAGGCCCGCAGGCACGGGCTGCCATCTGGCAGATTGAAGAAGACGAGGCTTTTTTTCAGGAAAAAACCGGCTGGAATACCAGCATCCGTCATCCACGCAAAAGACTGGAGCACCTCTGCGGGCGCTGGCTGCTACAGCATCTCCGCGATGATTTTCCCTTACAGCAGATTGCCCCTGACGATCACGATAAGCCCCGGCTGCCGGCCGATGAACTATTCTTTAGCATCTCCCACTCGTTCCCCTATGTAGCCGCTGTTGTTTCAGAGCAGGAAGAATGCGGAATAGATATTCAGGTATGGCGGGAACGGATGAATGAACTGGCCCACATGTTTTTATCGGAAGAAGAACAAAGCTTGTTCCGGCAATTTGATGAACCCTTAATTCCAGTCAAAAAAACGCTTCTGCAAGAATCACAACAGGCAGATGGGAGCCTGCTGACCTTAGCCTGGTGTGCCAAGGAAGCCGCCTATAAGTGGAATGGCCGGCGGGGTACGGATTTCATCCTACAACTTCCGATACGGAGCATAGTGGGAACTGCCTTGGAGCAAAGCCAAGAACCCCACTTACACAACTTTACCCTTGAAATGCGAGTTAATCAGGAGCCGGTCATTCTGCCGGCCTGGATCGAAAAAGACTTTGCCTGCGCCTATCTATTACGCAGCAAATACGAAAATTTTCCAGGGCCTCCTTCTCAGGAATTTTGATTTGAAAGCTTCAAGATATCGCTTAGTTGGTCATAAACAGGCTGGTACCATCCAAACTTGATTAACGAACACAAACGTTATGTTTCATTCTATGTGATATTTTTTCGTGAATTGCCTAAGATTTTTCGAGATTTTTTGAAAAAAATCTTTCTTTGCAAAAATTTTTAAACAGAGGCCGTTCTTCCGTTTGGCTACGGAGCTACGAACCCCTTATCCCGGCAAACCACATAATCCAATAAACAATGTCCGTACGATTCCCTGCACTACAGGAACTGCAAAATGGAGATAAAAAAATCGCCCATTACAATGGCAAGAAGGTTTCCAGTCTTTTTGCCAGCCATGTATTCAACACCCGCGCCATGCGCGAATGGCTCTCCGATGAAGCATACAAGAGCCTGATGGCCTCTATAAAAAATGCTCAAAAGCTGGACCGGCGAATGGCCGACCAAATCGCATCCGGCATGAAAGCATGGGCAGAGGAAAAAGGGGTTACGCACTTCAGCCACTGGTTCCAGCCCCTCACCGGCACAACCGCCGAAAAACACGATTCTTTTTTCACCATCAAAAGTGATGGTACCGCAATAGAAATCTTCGACGGTGATGCGCTCATCCAGCAAGAACCCGATGCCAGCTCCTTCCCTAATGGGGGCATCCGCGCCACTTTTGAGGCTCGCGGTTATACCGCCTGGGACCCCAGCTCGCCTGCCTTTATCATGGAGACAGGCTTCGGCAAGACGCTTTGTATCCCCACCATCTTTATCGCATACAGCGGCGAGAGCCTTGACCATAAAGCACCCCTGCTCAAGTCTATTGCCGCCCTCAACAAAGCCGCTGTGGAGGTTTGCCAGTATTTCGACAAGAACGTAAGTAAGGTGACCGCCACCCTCGGTTGGGAACAAGAATATTTTGTGATTGACGAGGCACTGGCCAATGGCCGTGCCGACCTGGTGATGTGTGGCCGCACGCTCATCGGGCATTCTCCTGCCAAGGGCCAGCAACTCGAAGACCATTACTTCGGCTCCATCCCCGAACGCGTATTCTCCTTCATGCAAGACTTCGAACAGGAATCTTACAAGCTGGGCATCCCTTTGCGCACCCGCCACAATGAAGTAGCGCCCGGCCAGTTTGAATGTGCGCCCATCTTCGAAGAAATCAACATCGCTGTGGACCACAACAGCCTGCTGATGGACGTGATGACCAAAGTGGCCAAGCGCCATAAACTCCGCGTACTGCTGCACGAAAAGCCCTTTGCCGGCGTGAACGGGAGCGGCAAACACAACAACTGGAGTATGGCTACCGACACCGGTGTGAACCTATTGGCACCCGGCAAGACACCCCGAACCAACCTCATGTTCCTGACCTTCTTTGTGAATACCATCAAGGCTGTACATGACCACGCAGACTTGCTCCGTGCCTCCATTGCCAGCGCCGGTAACGACCACCGACTGGGCGCCAACGAGGCCCCACCGGCCATCATCTCTGCTTACCTCGGTTCCTACCTCAGCAACGTGCTCGATGAAGTAGAATCCCGCGTCAAAGAAAAATTTGATGAGCAGGATGAAGCCATTCTCAAACTCGACATACACAAGCAGATTCCCGAACTGCTGATGGATAATACCGACCGCAACCGGACCTCACCTTTCGCCTTTACGGGCAACAAATTTGAGTTTCGCGCCGTAGGCTCTTCCGCCAACTGCGCCGGCCCGATGACCGTGCTCAATACCATCGTTGCACAGGCACTCAAGGATTTTAAGAAAGAAGTGGATGCCCTCGTAGAAAAGGGTGAGAAGAAAGAAATCGCTATTCTGCACACTCTGCGTGCCTTCATCGCCGCCTCCAAAAAAATCCGTTTTGAAGGGGATAACTACAGCGACGACTGGGCCAACGAAGCTGCCCATCGCGGGCTCTCCAACTTCAAGACCACACCTGAAGCATTGAAAGCCTATGTGGCCGATGAAGCCAAGGAGCTGTTTTTCTCTAACAACATCTACTCTGAAAGAGAGCTGGAAGCCCGCCACGAAATCATGCTTGAAGAGTATGTGAAGAAAGTACAGATCGAAGCCCGCATCCTCGGCTACCTTGCTACAAACCACGTGTTGCCTGCAGCTATCGAATATCAAAACAAACTCATCAGCAACATCGCAGGCCTGAAAAGCATCGGCTTACCCGAAGAAAGCTCCCGCGCTCAGAAAAATCTTGTCGGTGTCATCTCCGGCCATATTCAGCAAATCAATGACAAGGTGGAAGCCATGATTGAAGCCCGCAAACAAGCCAATGTTTTGGATGACATGCAAACCCGCGCAGAAGCCTACTGCAATGATGTCCGCAGCTATTTCGACGATATCCGCTACCACTCCGACAAGCTCGAACTAATCGTGGAAGACAAGCTCTGGCCCCTGCCGAAATACCGCGAAATGCTCTTCCTGCGCTAATAGCCGCAACTCCAAAAAATCCCCCGGATATATTCAAGGCTGCCCCAATCGGCAGCCTTGTTTCGTAGGCAGAAATAGTGTCGAGGACCCGCTAGATAGTAGTCTGATTGGCCCTCATTATTTCTTATCGGCTTCCATTATGCCTTGTCCTGAATTTGTTTTAGGATTGCGGCCTGAGTCAATGAAGCCCCAGTTCCGCCAAGGCTTCCCGGAGAAAGCTTCCCAACTCGGCCACATACGCCGGGGAAAAATCAAACCGGATTCCGGCCGTTTCATACAGTTCATGTAAGGTCTGGGTATATCCCAACGAAAGCGCTTTGCTGTAGTTATCCAAAGCCTGTTGTTCTTGCCCGCGAAACTGCCGCCACATAGCTACAGCACCCAACTGAGCTATCCCATATTCTATGTAGTAAAACGGAACTTCATACAGGTGAAGTTGCTTTTGCCAAAAACTCTTGCGATAGCTGTCAAAGCCTTCCCAATCTACCATACCGGTACTGAATTCCTGTAGTAGCCCCAACCAGGCCTGTTCCCGCTCTGCCTCTGTGTGCCCCACATGTGTGTAGAGCCAATGTTGAAACTTATCAATCGTTGCAATCCAGGGAAGCACAGAAATAACGCGCTCTAATTCATCCAGCCGGGCTCGTTGCAGCTCTTCGGCATCGGGATAAAAAACATCCCAATACTTCATAGAAAACAATTCCATACTCATGCTCGCCAGCTCGGCAATCTCCATCGGATATTCTTTAAAGGCACTCAGCTCCAGGTCGTGCGATAAAAAGGAATGCACCGCATGGCCGCCTTCGTGCATCATCGTAATCACATCGCTCATTGTACCTGCGGCATTCATAAAAATGAACGGAACTCCGGTTTCTGCCAAGGGACAATTATAGCCCCCAGGCGCTTTTGCCTTTCGGGAATCCAGATCTAAACGCTGCATTTCCTGCATCGTATTCAGGCAAGCCCCAAAGAACGGGCGCAGCCTGCTGAACACCTCTTTCGCCTTTCCGCTCAGCTCCTGTCCATCGTGAAAAGGATGCAGCGGACGAACATCCGCCGGCTCGGCATCAGTATCCCAGGGGCGCAATTTCTCTAAGCCCAGCCGTCGTGCCCGATGTTGTTGCAATAAGGCTTGCAAAGGCAGGATATGTGCTCGAACCGCTTCATGAAACCGGAAGCAATCGTCTGGCGTATAATCGAAGCGGCCCAGCTCGCGGAATTTGTAATCCCGATAATTTTCAAAGCCGGCGTTGTGGGCCACTTGTTGCCTGCGCAGGAGCAGCTTTTCAAAAAGCTCATTGAGCGGTGCCTTGTCTTCTAATCGCCGCGCTGCAATTTTTCTAAACACTTCTTCGCGGGTAGCGCGGTCGGGATTCTGAAGAAATCGGGCCGCCTGTTGCAGGGTGTATTCCTGCCCGTCATGTTCGATGCTCATTTTGCTACTGATGACGCCATATTGCTGCGCCAGGAGGCTGAGCTCTGCTTGTAGGGGGATGTTTTCCTCCCGATATAAATCAATGCTGTTGCGCACGCCGCGCAGGTATGGAAAGAACTTCGTTTTGTCCAGGCCTTCGGCAAAAGGCGAGCCTGCCAACATCTGATTCAGCGCGAAGAAATAAGGCTTCGTTTTAGGTTCAATCTCCGACACGAAATAGCTGAATGCTTGCTCATATTCCGGGTTGGATGTGTCCTGCGTCATCCGAATTTGCCGCCAGCAGGCATCTTCTGAAAGGACGGCTTCCAGCTCGGATATATCATCAAGCCAGTGGTGCAGCGATGCAGCACCATCTATCGGACGAGCTTTAAGTTGATCTAAGAAGGGTTGCAAGTGTTCCCAGTCGGTAATCTGGAAATCTTGTGGTAGAAATTGACGGGTTTTTGCTACAGGTTTTGCCGGGTTTTGAATCATCGGGAATGCTGCTACTGGTTTGGAATATTAAGGGGCCAATTTCCCAAAAAATGCCCGGCTCAGTTTGTGAAAATCAGTGAGTATGAGTACAAATGCCTCCTTCATTTCGAAGCAGGCTTTTAGGTAGCAAACTGGTCAGCTATAGGAAAAGGGGGTAGAAACTTGTTGACAAACAGGAGTCAACAAACCAAATAATCCATTGAATTGATTTTTATTGTCAATATGCAGTTTTGGAGTTGCCGACCGCTGGGGGTATATTTGCCTCAGTTGTGAATTTAATGGGTTAGTAAGTGAGCCGTCCCGATTCCTCGGGACGGCTTCGTTTTTTTTCAGAAAACCCCAAACCAAAATCAGTTGCTTCGTGAAGCTTCTTTTTTTTGAAAAATGAACCCGACATATCCGGGAAAAATTGAGCAGCACAAAACAACAAGCGCATTTCAAGTAATCAATTCGTGAAAACCCGTTCCGCTTTTTTCTGCCAGCAATGCGGCTATGAGTCGCCCAAATGGACTGGCAAATGCCCTTCCTGCCAGGCCTGGAATTCATTTGTTGAAGAAATCATTGAACGTGGCAGCAAGGAAAAATCCGGCGACATGCAAGCCTGGAACGAGGGTGCCGAAAAAGTTCTGCGCAAAGCATTCCGGCTCGATGAAGTCATCGCCCAAAACGAGGCCCGCATCAGCCTGCCCGATGCAGAGCTCAACCGGGTGCTGGGCGGTGGTATAGTTCCGGGTTCGGTCGTGCTGGTAGCAGGCGAACCGGGCATTGGCAAGAGCACCCTCTTCCTGCAAGCTGCCTTGCAATGGAAAAAAGGAATCACTCTCTATATCTCCGGTGAGGAAAGTGCTCAACAGGTGAAACTAAGGGCCGAGCGTATCGGCGCTGCTCATGAACAGCTCTTCCTGCTGAACGCAACCAACACGGACACGATTTTCGCTGAGATAAAAAAGCTGAAACCGGCCCTCGTCATTGTGGATTCCATCCAGACCCTGGAAAGCCCTTTCGTGGAAAGTGCAGCAGGCTCGGTGAGCCAGGTTCGAGAGACGGCAGCCGAACTACAGCGATTCGCAAAATCAGCGAACGTGCCGGTCATCATCATTGGCCACATCACCAAAGACGGAGCAATAGCGGGCCCGAAGGTGCTGGAGCACATGGTGGATACCGTGTTGCAATTTGAAGGCGACCGCCACTACGCATACCGCATTCTGCGCACCTTGAAAAATCGTTTTGGTTCTACTTCAGAACTGGGCATCTATGAAATGCTGCCTGCGGGTATGAGGCCCGTGAACAACCCTTCTGAAATCCTGCTCTCGCAACATGAAGAGCCCCTCAGCGGCATTGCCATCGCAGTCATCATGGAAGGCGCCCGCCCGCTGATGATTGAAGTGCAAGCCTTAGTGACCCAGGCCGTGTATGGCACCCCGCAACGCACAGTGAGCGGCATGGACCTGCGGCGGCTGCAACTGCTGCTGGCCGTGCTGGAAAAGCGAGGCGGCTTTGCCTTCGGGCAAAAAGATGTGTTTGTAAATATTGCCGGAGGGCTCAAAATCGAGGATCCTTCCATTGAACTCGCGGTGGTCTGCGCGCTGCTATCGTCTTACGAAGATGTGGCGCTGCCAAACAACATCTGTTTTGTAGGGGAAATTGGACTGTCGGGCGAAATCCGGGCGGTGAACCGAATAGACCAACGCATTGCAGAAGCCGATAAACTGGGTATGGATACCCTCTTTTTTTCTAAGGCTAACGCCAAGGGGCTGGATTCAAAAAATTACGCAATCAGCCTGAAGCCCATGAACAAAGTAGAAGACGTGTACCGGGCTATTTTCTAAAACTGCAGTTTCCCTCCACGCAAAAATCAAGCTCTGACGTGTACGCTTCATTTTATGTCTTCCATTTTATGTCACCGGCTTTAGCCTGGATGCAGCATCGGAGCCCTAAAGGTGACTACCCAAAAAGACTGCCCCAGAAATTCTGAGGCAGGTCTTGATAAAAATAGATTCCGATAATTCGTTTATTCCAGCACCACTCTTCGTGTTTCGAGGATGGTGCCCTGACCCCGAATCACCAGCAGGTAAAGGCCTCTTGGCAGCCGGGATACTTCCAGGTGTGCTTCCGTCCGATGGCTGTCCTGGCTCAGCACTTCCCGGCCATTCAGGGCACAAAGTGTGATGTGAGTGTTGCCTTGCAGTCCGGCAATGTGAATCACATTCCGGGCCGGATTGGGTGCTGCAATCAGGGCTTCGAGGGGCACACCACTCACGCCGTTGCTGGTGTCCACAAAGGGAGGCTGAATCAGTTGCAGTTTGGCTACGAAGGGGGTCCAGCGGCGGGCCTGAATATACAGATTCAATGTGTCCATGGTGGTGAAAGCTGTGGTGCTGTATGCGTAGCCGCTAATCCAAACGGCATTACCGAAGCTGCTTGTGCGGTCGTCATTGACGCGGTCGGCATGCACATCACGCACCCAGCGTGCATTCCCGTCAAAGCCTTTCGACACCACGACAGAGCTGAAGGTGTTGCCCAGATTGGTGGAAAGGCCATTTCCCCATTTCACAAATGAATTGCCCTGAGCAAACAGCAATAAGGCGGTGTCAGGTGTGATAGAAGCATGGTAGGCCCAATTGCCTAAGGTCACATCCCCACTGCTGCCCGTGTCGGACTGCAGGGCCCAGATCACATTGCCGGAAGCGGCATCGAGTAAGGCAGCCATGTAGTCGCCGGTATGGCTGGATTTGCCGAGTTTCGCCGTGCCGATGCTCAGCGAATCGTAGAGGGTGCCTGTGTAGTAGAGGTATTTGTTTTTGTAGAGGTTGATTTGCCGCTGTGCACAGGTGGGGTCATTCATCACATAATGCCAGGCCGGGTTGAGCGATGCGAGGTAGCTGGCTACATAAGCATGAGATACGCCGGGCGTGAAATTCTCGACCACTCCATTTCCAAAATTCAGATAACCTTTCCGGGCGCAGGAGCCTGCGATGTAGATGTTTCCATTCGCATCTCGTTGCAAAGAAGTGGTGCTGCTTTGTCCGCCCTGGCGGAATAACACACTATACGCACCCGTCGTGAGCGACACATCATAAATGCCGGTAGTATTACCCGAATCGGCTGCAATAAGCAGGTTGGAAGGCCCAAGTGTAAAGGCCCGGCAGCTCACATCGCTGTTGCCCAGTCGGGCGGCCCAACTCATCACAAAAGAGCCGTTCGCAATCTTGACCAGGAAATACGGTGGCTCTGGATTGATCGTAGGATTGGGGCGTGTGTACGTGATGGAGGGCAAAATCAGCGAGTCTTCAAAACGCCCCAGCACATACCAGTTGCCAGCAGCGTCTCCTTGCGCATCAATCATCTCCACCTTTCCGCCGATGCGGAAATTGTTTTTCATCACACCATTGCTGTCATACTCTGTGAAAGTCCATGCACCCATGATGGAGCCCCGGATGTTGTTGGCATTGGAGGTGATGCGGCCAAACAAAGCCCTGCCATCTTTCAGTCCCAGCACTGTTGGGCTACCTGATACGCTTAGTGATGCCAGTGTATCTGCTTTGGCCCATTGCCACCAGGGATTGTATTGTGCCTGGACGGAATCCGTAAAAAAGCAGAGCGCCAGCGCACTCAGTAGCAGGGTATAAAGCTTCATGGAAGGACTCGTTTTTGAATCAGTTTGAAAATTAACGAGAAATGCCGGTGCCATAGTCCCGCAAGCCATACCGTTACTTTTGTGTGATGGAAACCGCCACCCGGCTCAAGCAACTTTTAGCGCAGCAAATCCTCATCCTTGATGGCGCCATGGGCACGATGATTCAGCGCAGCAATCTTCAGGAAGCTGCGTTCCGCGCCGAGCGTTTTCGCGACTGGCCCCTCGACCTCAAGGGTAATAATGACCTCCTTTGCCTTAGCCGCCCACAGCTCATCAAAGAAATTCACAAACAATACCTGCATGCCGGTGCACAAATCATTGAGACGAACACCTTCAATGCTCAGGCAGTCTCCCTGGCGGATTATGAGATGCAGGCACTGGCTTATGAAATCAATGTAGCCGCTGCAACGATTGCCCGCGAAGCCATTTCCGAATTCAGGAATGAAAGCAAGGAACCAAAAGAGTGCTTTGTAGCCGGTGCCATTGGCCCGATGAATAAGACACTTTCTCTCTCGCCCGATGTAAACCAACCTGGCTACCGTGCAGTGAGTTTTGATACGGTCGCTACCGCCTACCTGGAACAAGTGCGCGGGCTGGTAGATGGCGGTGTGGATCTCTTAATCATTGAAACCATCTTCGACACACTCAATGCTAAGGCGGCCATCTTCGCCATCGAGCAATTGTTCCGCGAGCGATCGCTCCGACTGCCTGTTATGATTTCCGGCACCATCACCGATGCCTCTGGTCGCACCCTGAGCGGGCAAGTGCTGGAAGCCTTCCTGATATCGGTGCTGCACGCAGAACCTATCTCCATCGGGCTGAACTGTGCCTTAGGCGCCCGGCAAATGCGCACACACATGGAAGAGCTTGCTACCCTCGCACCCTGCTTTGTGAGCTGCTACCCAAATGCAGGCCTGCCGAATGCCATGGGCGAATACGATGAGTCGCCGGAAGAAACGGCGGCGATATTGGGTGATTTCGCTGCTAAAGGCTGGCTCAACATCGTAGGGGGCTGCTGCGGCACCACACCCGGGCACATATCCGCAATTGCACAAGAGATGAAAAAGCACGCACCCAGGCCTCTGCCCGAGTTTGCCCTTACCTGAGTACTTCAGTTCGCTTCGAAGAATTCATACAATACTTTCACCGTGCATTCCGGTTTCTCGTGGCAAAACCTGTAGTCATCCACTTCCGCGCCGACATCCTAAAGTTTGGACAACAAGGTGAAAAGACCGGCTGGACCTACATCGAAATCCCGGCCGATCAGGCACAACTACTGAAGCCGGACAACAAGAAATCCTTCCGCGTGAAAGGCAGCTTAGACGCACACCCTATTACGCAGACCAGCCTCTTGCCCATGGGCGAAGGCGATTTCATCCTACCTCTGAATGCTGCTATGCGTCGTGCGACAGGCAAACGCGCCGGCGACAGCCTGCAAGCAATCCTACAGGAAGACCCTTCCGAAATCGGCATGCCCGAAGACTTCGCCATCTGCCTCGAGGCCGATGAACAAGCTCGTCGTTTTTTTGAAAACCTACCCAAAAGCCACCGCAACTACTGGATCAAATGGATTGCCGGCGTGAAAGGTGCTGCTGCTCGGGAAAACCGAATCCTGCGTGCCGTAGTGGCTTTGTCCAAAGGGTTTGGCTTTAATGAAATGTTTCGTGAAGAGCGAAATCAACGCGGCTGAACCAAGCGAAACAAGAACAGGCATTGCATCCCACAAAGTGGGGCTTAAGAGTTCCCTTTACTGCATCTGGGGGAGAGCCAGGCTTGAACCGAGGCTGGGAAGGCTGCGACCCAGAAAACGAGAGCAGGAACGGATGCCGCAACCGGGTGCAACTGTCGGCTTCCAAAAAATGCTAACGCCGTTGCTTCTTATGACCTGTTGTAGATGAAGTCGCTCCGAGCTTGTGTGGGGTATCCCTTGCGGGGTCATACTTCCGTTCGCCGGCCAACACATACTTCATTTCTTTCTGAAAAAACTGGCAGGCGGGCTGTAGGTTGCACTGTTCGCACAAAGGGCGGCGGGCCAGGCACACATAGCGTCCGTGCAGGATGAGCCAGTGGTGTGCCCGATGCACCTGAACAGTAGGGATAAACTTCAGTAGTTGCTCTTCCGCCTGCAAGGGGTTTTTGGCATGTAGCGTCAGTCCGATTCGGGCGGCCACGCGAAACACGTGCGTGTCCACGGCCATGTTGGGTTGCGACCAGACCACTGAGGTAATCACGTTGGCGGTCTTGCGGCCCACGCCTGGCAGGCGTTGCAGAGCCTCCACGGTTTGCGGCACCTCCCCGCAATATTCGGCTACCAGCATTTGCGCCATGCCGATTAGGTGCTTCGTTTTATTGTTTGCAAAGGTGACGGAGCGTATGTATGGGTTCAGGTCATCGAAGAGGGCAAGGCTCATCCGGGCAGCATCCGGGTAAGCCTGAAAAAGCGCCGGGGTAACGAGGTTCACCCGCTTGTCGGTGCATTGTGCCGACAGGATGACGGCCACCAGAAGTTGAAACGGGTTTTCGAAATTCAGTTCCGTTTCTGCCTGGGGCATGTGTTGGCTGAACCAGTCCAACACAAAACGAATGCGTTCCTTTCGGGTCATTTTTTTTACAAAAAAAAGTAAAGGCGATGGTGCCCTGTGGGATTGTTCTGCCAGCTATCGCTTTAGCAGGGCGGCATCCAGCACTTCATCCATATTCGTCACGTAGTGGAATTTCAGGCCTTTCACATAAGCGGGGTTAATTTCCTCCACGTCCTTTTCATTGAGGGCACAGAGGATTACTTCCTTCACACCGGCACGTTTGGAGGCCAGCACTTTTTCCTTGATGCCCCCTACCGGCAGCACTTGTCCGCGGAGGGTGATTTCGCCCGTCATGGCCAGGTAGGGACGGACCCTGCGACCAGTGAAGGCAGATGTGAGCGCGGTGAGCATCGTGATGCCGGCGCTGGGCCCGTCTTTGGGCACGGCACCTTCCGGAACGTGGATGTGGATGTTGGTTTCTTCAAACTGCTCGTGGCGGATACCCCATTTCGCTGCATGAGCTTTCAGGTATGAAAGTGCAGTGGTGGCACTTTCCTTCATCACATCGCCGAGGTTGCCAGTGAGGGTGAGGCTGCCCTTGCCTTTGTGCAAACCGGCTTCGATGAAGAGGATATCGCCGCCCACGGAAGTCCAGGCTAAGCCCACGGCCACACCGGCGGGATGTCCTTTGGAGTAAATCTCATTGCTGAATTTTGGCTTGCCAAGCACCTTTTCCAGGCTGCTGATGCTGAGTTGCGGCTCTACGCTTTCTTCCATGGCCACCTGCTTGGCCGCGTGACGCATTAAGGCTGCCAGAACACGATCTAATTCACGCACGCCGCTCTCGCGGGTATAGTTCTGGATGAGGTATTGCAGCACTTTGTCGGAGAGGCTCAGCTTCACCTTATCCAGGCCATGGAGTTCTTTCTGTTTAGGAATGAGGTGTCGCCGGGCAATTTCTACCTTTTCCTCGATGGAATAGCCTGAGAGCTGGATGATTTCGAGGCGGTCGCGGAGGGCAGGCTGTATGTCGGAGATGCTGTTGGCGGTGGCGATAAACAACACCTTACTCAGGTCAAATTCCAGCTCAAGGTAGTTGTCGTAGAAGGAGCTGTTTTGTTCCGGGTCCAGCACTTCGAGCAGGGCTGAAGAAGGGTCTCCGCGAAAGTCGTTGCCGATTTTATCAATCTCATCGAGAATAAAGACCGGGTTCGCGCTTTTGATTTTACGAAGCTGTTGGATGATACGGCCCGGCATAGCACCGATGTAGGTTTTGCGGTGGCCGCGGATTTCGCTTTCATCGTGCAGGCCGCCTAAAGAGAGGCGAACATATTTCCGGTCAATGGCATTGGCGATGCTGCGCCCGAGGGAGGTTTTACCGATACCCGGAGGGCCGACGAAGCAAAGGATGGGACTTTTCAAATCGCCTTTCAGCTTCAGGACGGCGAGGTATTCCACGATACGGTCTTTGATTTTATCCATTCCGAAATGGTCATGGTCTAAAATCCTTTCGGCCCGTTTCAGGTCATAATTATCCTGGGTGTAATTACTCCAGGGCAGGTCCAGCATCAGGTCTAAGTGGTTATAGACAACACTGTAATCCGGAGTGCTGGGGTGCATGCGCTCCAGCTTTTCGATATTCTTCTGGAAGAGTTCTTTGGCTGCCTCGCTCCACTTCAGGCTTTCTGCGCGTTTTTGTAGGTCGCGTATTTCGCGTTCGTTGGGCTCGCCGCCTAGCTCTTCGCGGATGCTTTTGAGTTGTTGTTGCAGGAAATATTCGCGTTGCTGCTTGTCCATTTCGCCACGGGCCTTGTTGGTGATTTCGGCCTTCAGCTCTACGATTTGCAGCTCGCTTTGCAGGAGAGACAGCAGCTTCTCTGCACGTTGTTTCACATCATTTTCTTCAAGCAGGTTTTGTTTTTCTGCCGTCTTAGAACTAAGGTTTGAAGCAATGAAATGAACTAAAAAAGAATGTTGTTCGATGTTGCGCAGCACGATGCCTGCCTCGCTGGGAATGTTGGGTGAGGTCTGGATAATTTGCTCCGAATGGTCTTTGATAGAAGAGACCAGGGCATCGAATTCAGCATCGTCTTTCGGGAAGTAATCGTCCAGGAAGCGGATACGGGCTTTGTAGTAGGGTTCTGTTTGGGAGAACGCTTCAATCTGGAATCGGATCCGGCCCATGATGAACACGGTGGTGTTTCCATCGGGCATCTTGATTTGCTTTACGATGCGTGCCAGGGTGCCTGTGCTGTACATATCGCCCGGTGCAGGGTCGTCATTGCTGCCGTCTTTTTGGGCAACGACTGCAATCCATTTGTTTGCCTTTTGAGCTTCCTGAATGGCTTTTACACTTTTTTCTCTGGCGATGGTGATGGGCAAAACCACATTTGGGAACAGCACCGTGTTACGCAGTGCAATGAGGGGTACCTCTTCCGGTAAGGCTCCTTTTTCTTCTTCCTTCAATTCTTCTTCTCCCAGCGGCACGATGGGCATGAATTCCATCTCTTGCAAGTCATTCATCAACTGCTGGCTTTCTAAAATATTTCTCATGTGTAGGGGGCAGTCAATTTGTCGGGCGCAAGGCGGAAAGCAGCGCGGACAAAGGCGCGCAAATTTATTGGCAATCGTTATGCCGATTGGCCGGGCATGGCTAATATTACGCCACTGTTTCCCGAATCACCATTTTCATTGCCAAAACACTGACATGCATTCACTCAAGACGCTGACACTTTTACTGTGCACCGCAATGTTGACCAGCACCGCTTTTGCTCAGTCCGAGGAGGACGAAGGTGCTCCCGCAACGGATTCCGCAGCCTGCTGCAAAGGCCATCATAGTATGAGCGTATCTATGGGCGGCTCCAAGACTGCAACTCCTCATCACTGGTATATCAGCAGCGCACTAGATGGTGCCATCTTCGGCTCTGCCATTTTCGAAAAGCCAGGAACCAATCGCCGCCTGCTCCCCACGGTACGCTTTTCCATGGTCAACTTCGGCTACAACCTGAACTACAATTTTGACAACAACTTTGGCTTCTTCACCGGCTTGGGCATCAAGAATATCGGCTTTATCGAAAAGATTGCCGACTCAACTGTGAAGCGTCGGGTGTACACTATCGGTATTCCCATCGGATTTAAACTCGGCAACCTTAGCAAACGCAATTACATCTTCGGTGGCGGTGGCATTGACCTTCCCTTCAACTACCGTGAAAAGGGCTATGTGCACCGCAGCGACAAGCAAAAATTCAGTGAATGGTTCTCCGACCGCACACCCGACTTTATGCCCTATCTCTTCGCCGGATTCAGTTATGGAGGTGGCACCACAATGAAACTCCAGTACTACCCTACCAATTTCTTCAACACCGAATACAACGAGACAAACGCTGGAGTTACCACCTATCCTTACCGGGGCTATTCCGCTAACATCATCTGTGTGTCGGTAGGCTTCGAAATCAACTACAAATCGAAAAATAAGGCACAGCACAAACAGGCTGAACCGGCTCCCGAAGAGGAGGATAGTGATATGTAGGCACTGCTGATTCTCCCTGATTAGAGACTGCTTCAGACACCTGAGGCAGTCTTTTTTTTCAGAAAAGTGCTGGAAGCTTCATTTCTCATTTAAGCACACATCCGAAGAGCAATCTTTTTTTATCAGCTCAGCTTAGCACTTCGCATCCGTTGCGACATGTTCTGAACTTGTTTTCAGGATGGTACTCTTCAACTCTAATTCTTTACTCCGCTTTCCCGGAAGGCACAAAAGAGCAATCAAGAAAAACATATACCATTCAATAATCAATACTGCGAACCGCGGTATGGATACTGGTCATCACGCCCCACAACTATGATTTGCTGAAAGCGGGCGTAAGCAGGGTCCGGGTAAAATGGAATCGTGTGGTCGTCTATGTACACCCGCTCCAGATTGGGCAAGCTAGCCAGAGTTTCCGGTAGCATTAAAGCTCCACAACGAACGGCATCTAGCTCCTGCAACTTCCTACACTGGCTCAGCGAAAGAGGCAATTGTTTCAGCGCATTCCTGCCGACATAGAGGAACTGAAGGTTGCTCATCCTGCCCATGTCTTCCGGTAGATATTCGAGCTTATTGTTGCTCAGGTCTAAGGTTTTGAGCATAGTTAGCTGCGTGATCGAGGAGGGTAAGGTGATTAGGTTATTTACGTTCGCTCGTAATCGTTGCAGGTTTTTGAGATTACCCAAGTTTGCCGGCAGGCTTTGCAACAGGTTGCCTGTCAGAAACAGATCCTTCAGGCGGGGCAGAAAACAAATTGTTTCCGGGAGTTCCCGGAGCAGGTTGTGCGAAAGAGAAACCGATTCAAGCAACTTCAATTCGCCGATAGTGGTCGGAATTTCTGTAAGCCGGTTTTGAAACAAATTCAGCCGAACTAATTTTTTACAGGCCACAAAAGAAGGAGGCAATTCCCGTATCCGGTTATGACTTAGGTTCAGCTCTTCGAGGTTTGGAAATTGGTCCAGTACATCCGGAATACTGTCCAAAAAACGATAAGTGATTCGTATGACCCGAACCTGAGCAGGAGCTGCCAGTGCTTCTTCCCAGCTGGTGTATGTACCCTGCCGGGCTTCGGAGGAAAAAGTAAAACAGAAGGCAAGCAGTATGAGGAGGAAGCTTTTCATAGTGAAATGCGTTCTATTATCTGCCCCTGAAGATGCAACTACCCACTTAGTTCCTTAAAGACTTGTATTCGGCATTGGTAATAATCTTGCATTCGGGAGGCACCCGGAAGACAGAATTTTCAATGGGTTTTACCTCCAGCTTTTCCGCTGCGAAGTGCATCGTGATTCCTTCTTCATTTCGATATTCAAAGGACAAGGGGATATAGCTAAATCCAGGGAATCTTTCGAACAAGGAACTATCATTAGTCTTCCAGTTTGCAGCATAATACAGAATAGAGCTACTCCCGTCTTTGTACTGAATTAGTAGTTTACGGCAAGGCTGTCCCGCAATGGTCATTTTACCCGGCACGGGTTGTTCGCTGAATCCCATATAGGGCTTCATTTTATCCTCCAGATCGCTTTTGCGAAGCTGGATGGCAAAGCATTGCCCATTAGCAGGTCGCAGGGAATAGATACTACCCGTGTTCTTATTGATGATGATTACGTTTTGGTAGCCTGAGTTCATGCGCAACTCTTTACGCAAATAGGAGTCTTTCAAAGTAAGGGTGTAGGTGCCCGCATGTTCCAGATAGCCGCCTCCGGCTTCCAGGGGCCCTACCCGAACCGAATACACGATGACTCCTTCTTCAAAAAGCTGTTGCCCGGCCACAGGATGGTTCACTACGAGCAGGCTGAGTAAGACGAGCAGAAAATATTTCACGCACAATTGCTATTAGCGGGTAAATAAAGCTACACCAGCCTGAGCGGTTCTCAATTCATGGAAATTAAAACAGCCCCACGAGGTGGAGCTGCATAAATATTCAAGGAAATTATTGACGGGTGAAGCGGCGGGTAGCTACTACACGGCCCTGGCCATCCATCAGACGGAGGAAATAAACACCGGTTGGCACTTCACCGAGATCAATATGGGCACTACCCGTTGACGTAGGACGGTAAAGAGGGCCTACCAGTTTACCAATCAGATTATATACCGCAATGGTCTTCACACCTAATGAAGGATCATAAACCACGTTTACTGCTTCATGAGCTGGGTTGGGGAAGAGAACGATGTCATCCGAACTCTTGAACGTATTCACGCCCAAAGTGCCTTTGTAAGCAATGAATGTGAGCGTCCGCGTAGTCAGGCTGTTTTTGTCCATTGCATTCACACGAACGATAGCCGCGCTACCATTAGGAGGGTTGTTGGCTGCAAAGACCACGTGAAAATCATGCAAGCTGCCAAACGAGCCGCCTGTAGGAAAAGGACTATTGTCGTAAGGGTTGCTTTCAATCAGGGTGTCGTTGTTGAACAAGTTGTTGGAGGCATTTTGTGCATTCCAGCAAATGTTGTTGTCGCAAACACCGGAACCAACTATTTCCCAACCCGGGCCAAAGGTGGTGCTGGCAGAGACGATGCTCCATTTGAGCACTACATCTGTAGAAGTGCCGCTGCGGATGCCGTTCACTACAGTCAAGTCTGCGCCGGAAGTATAGGCCTTTTGAGCACTGTCGGTTCCGTTTTCAGTAATTATGTTTTGGGCAAAAGCAGAGCCTGCGATGGCTAATAATGCTACAGCCGATAAGAGGAAAACTTTTTTCATGTCACAAGAGCCGTTTAGAATATAAGAGCAAGGTATTTCATATCCATGGTGATGCCAAACATTGTCGGTTATCAGGCTGTTTTTAGCAGTTTCTTTTAGAAAGCCTCATTGTAGCTTGCTTCCTGCAATAATTCCTGTAAGTTTCAAATCATGTTTTTCCGATTCAATAAAGTTTCCCGGCGCGCCCGTTTGTTGCTGGGCTTCGCATCCCTCTTTTTGATTTCCAGCCTTTTCATCCAGGGCAAGAATGAAGGTTCCTATTTCGAGATTTCTAAAAATCTTGACATCTACGCTACACTTTTCAAAGAGCTGAACACCTACTACGTAGATCCGATAGAGCCGGGTAAGCTCAGCAAGATTGGGATTGACGCTATGCTCAACAGCCTCGACCCCTACACAAACTACATCACCGAAAGTGATATCGAGGATTATGAATTTCAAACGACGGGAAAATATGGAGGTATCGGTGCTACCATGCGTCGGATTGGCGAAAGCACACTCGTGGGGGATGTGTATGAAGGCAGCCCGGCACAAAAAGCAGGTCTTCATCCCGGCGATGAGGTGATCTCGATTGACGGGCATACATTAAAAGGAAGAAGAGTGGACGAAGTGAGCACTTTATTAAAAGGCTCTCCCGGGACACAGGTCAATATTCTAGTGAAAGATGCTTACACAGGCACTGAAGAAAACCGAATGGTTACCCGCGGTGAAATTGAGCTCTCCTCCGTCCCCTTTGCCGGCCTCATCGGTACAGGGAATAATGTGGCTTTTGTCCGGCTCACTCAGTTTACTCCAGGCTGTGCGAATCAGGTACGCGAAGCACTTGACAGCCTAAAAGCGGTGCAGCCCAACCTCAGTGCCGTAGTGTTGGACTTACGCAACAATCCAGGTGGCCTGCTTGACGAAGCCGTCAGTATGTGCAACCTCTTTATTGACCGCGACCAACTGGTCGTAAGTACGCATGGGAAGATGCAGGATTGGGATAAGGACTTTAAGACTCAGAGTACTCCCTGGAACCTCAACATTCCGCTGGCCGTATTGGTGAATCATTCTTCAGCTTCAGCTTCTGAAATTGTGGCAGGTACGATGCAGGATTTAGACCGGGGAATCATCATCGGAGAGCGCAGCTATGGCAAAGGGTTGGTGCAAACGACACGCCCGCTCGGTTATAATGCCCGGCTCAAATTGACCACTGCCCGTTACTATACACCCAGCGGGCGCTGTATTCAGGCCCTGGATTATACACATCGAAATGCTGACGGCAGTGTAGGCCGAGTGCCCGATTCACTGAAAAAAATGTATAAGACAAAAAATGGCCGGACGGTGCTCAGTGGAGGTGGCGTGGACCCGGATGTGTATGTGAGTAGCCCTGAAATAAGCCGAATTGCCATAGCGCTATATGCACGGAATTACATTTTCGATTACACCACTCAATATGTACGGAAGCACCTCCAGCTCCAGGACGCAACCCATTTCAGCCTGACACCTGCAGAGTGGGATGCCTTCACAAAATGGCTTGAAGGGAAAGACTACGCTTACAAAACCGCTACAGAAGTAGCACTGGATTCATTGCAACAGACTGCCAGCCGCGAAAAGTATTACGATGCTGCAAAGCCTGAATTTGCCGCCTTGCGTACCAAACTCAGCCATGATAAAAAGCAAGACTTGCAGAAAAATCAAAAGCAAGTGAAAGAAATGCTCGAAAGTGAAATCATCTCACGCTACTACTTCCTTCGCGGACGCATTGCATACAGCCTGCGCAGCGATGAAGATGTTGAAAAAGCATTGGTCTTGTTGCTGAAGCCCACACAGTATGATGCCTTACTTCATCCTAAACCATAACGAAGCATTCAGAACGAAGCTTCCTGTATTTAGCTGTTAAAAATCACTTCAAAAAAACAGGCTCCCCTGCCTAGAGCCTTGTGCCCGGCTACATTTGCAGCCATCGCATGATACGCTTTCAACACCCCGAATACCTCTGGTGGCTATCTGCCTTACCGCTGCTGGTGCTGGCTTTGGTGCTCCTGATGATGTGGCGTAGCCGAAGGCTGAAAAAGATGGGCGATAGCCCGGTCACCACAGCACAATTTCTGGGACGAATCCCGGGCCGCCTGGCACTGAAGGCTGTACTTCTTTTATCAGCACTGATGCTCATAGTGGTGGGCGCTGCAAACCTGCAAGGCGGCGGCCATCCGGAACAGGTGCAACGAAAAGGTGTAGATGTGATGATTGCACTCGACGTGAGCAACAGTATGTATGCGCAGGATCTTCAGCCCAACCGCCTCACCCGCGCCAAGCAATTCATCGAACGGGTGCTCGACAAACTTCGAAATGACCGTGTCGGTCTAATCATTTTTGCGGGCCGTGCATACCTCCAGGCACCCCTCACGGTGGACTATGCTTCTGTTCAACTCATGCTGCAAAATGCCAGCCCGGCCATGGCACCTACACAAGGCACTGTAATTGGAGATGCGATTGAGATGGCCATGAAATCTTTTTCACAAAAAGAAAGAAACCACAAGACACTCATCATCATCTCTGACGGCGAAGATCATGATGAAAAGGCCGCAGCCGCTGCAAAAGAAGCAGCCGATCAAGGCATCATTATCCATACGATCGGTGTCGGTTCTGAGCAGGGAGCTCCTTTATTCAATGAAGACTCACACACCCCCAAGCTGGATGAAAACGGCCAGCAAGTCATCTCAAAACTGAACCAGGATGAGCTGCGCAACCTCGCAGAAATTGGTGGTGGAAGCTATCAGTTGCTGGGCAATGCTGAAGATGCAGCAAGCAGATTAGTGGGGCGTATAGATCAGATGGAAGGCAGGAATATGGGTTCCATTGCTTACGTGGATTTTCAGTCCTATTTCCAGTTCTTCCTACTCCCAGCACTCCTCTTACTTATCATCGAACGCCTCATACCAGGAGCCAGACCCATCCGACTATGGAAAACCGCATAACCTCTTTGCCTCTGCTTCTTGTAGCACTGCTGGGCTTTGCGATTCCTGCCTCTGCCCAGGAGCGGAAACTGGTACAAAAAGGGAACGAACTCTATCAGCAGAAGAAATACGACGAAGCAGCAAAAGCATATCAGCAGGCTCTCCGGAAACAACCGGGGTACACCCCAGGAATGTTCAATCTTGGCGATGCCCTGATGCAACAGAAAAAGTATGACGCTGCCCGTCAGGTTCTGGATAAAGCAGCGCAATCATCCAAACAACCTGAAGAGAAAGGAAGTGCCCGATACAATATCGGTAACTCATTTATGAGCGAGCAGAAATGGCAACAGGCTGCAGATGCTTATAAGCAATCACTTCGCAACAATCCGGAAGATGCTGATGCGAAATACAACCTATCCTACGCTTTGGCGAAGCTGCGGCAACAACAACAAAACGGAGGAGGGAAAAATCAACAACAGAACCAACAGAACCAAAATCAAAACCAAAAGAATCAGCAGCAACAGAATCAACAGCAAAACCAAAAGAATCAGCAGCAGCAGAATCAGCAAGGCAAGGACCAACAACAGCAACAGCAAAGGCCCGAGCCGGATCAGAGTAAAATTTCTCAGCAGCAGGCAGACAATATTCTGAATGCACTGGAACAAGACGAGCGCAAACTGCACGAGCGGATGAAGCAGGAAAAAGCACCACCCACTCGATTAGAAAAAGACTGGTGACTTACCCCTTGTTCCCGGTGCGCATTCATTCATCTTCCATGCTTGCTTCTTCAAAAATTCGAATGACCCTTTCCACAGCTTCTCCACAACACTTCAAAAATTTTAGTCGAAAATTTTTGTGTGCGAAAGAATGCGAACTAATATTGCGAAGGGATTGTGCTTACTAACCCATCCTCATAATGCCCGGCAGCTCACAACTCTGCCGGGCTTTTTCTTTTATTCGCTGAAAGCATTTACCCGTGCGGGTTCCAGGGAGGCCTTATCCTGATGAGCACATTTCTTTTTTACAAGCCTTTCGAAGTGCTCTCGCAATTTTCTGATTCAGAAAACAAGAAGACACTCGCAGATTTTTTAAAAAAACTACCCAGGGATATTTATCCGGCAGGAAGGCTAGACTATGATAGCGAAGGGCTCATCGTACTGACTTCCGACAAGAAGCTGGCCTTTCAATTGACGAATCCTTCATTCGGGCATGAGCGATGCTACTTTGTTCAGGTGGAAGGCCTGATCAGCGAGGAAGCCTTGCAGCAACTTTCTTCAGGGCTGAATATCCGCGTGGATGGGAAACTGTATCACACACGACCCGCAAAAGCAATCCGATGCACACACCTCCCATCCTTTGCACCCCGCATTCCGCCCATCCGATTCCGTAAATCCATTCCGGACTCATGGCTTTCTCTCACGCTCACAGAAGGGCGCAACCGGCAAGTACGCAGGATGACGGCTGCTGTAGGGTTTCCTACCCTTCGCCTGCTGCGCTATTCCATCGGTGCAATCAGTATTGAGGGAATGATGCCCGGAGATTTTGTGAAAGCAGATGCTCAAATGATTCAGGATTTACTGAAGAAAAGCAGCCGCTAATTCGTTTGCTCCTGCTGTTCTGTTTGGTGCCGGTACAAACGGGCATATTTCCCATTGAGCTGCATCAAGGATTCATGAGTGCCTTGCTCAATAATCTTCCCATCATCCAGTACGATGATCTTGTCGAAAGTCCAGGAGCTGAAGATGCGGTGTGTAATCACGAGGATGGTACGCTGGTTCAGGTACTCGCGCAGGTTCAGTAAGATGGTTTGTTCCGTTCGGGTATCCACCGCTGAAAGGCATTCATCAAGCAAGAGTAATCTGCTTTTCTTCAGGATTGCGCGGGCCAGTACCAGTCTTTGTTTTTGCCCGCCGCTCAGCATCACACCGCGCTCGCCAATCATCGTATCAAAGCCCTGAGCCAATCCTTCAATATCTTTTTTCAAATCGGCTAAGCGTGCGGCTTCATGTACTTCTGCCGCCGTGGCATCTTCGCGGCCAAAACGGATATTGTTGAACACCGAATCGGAAAAGAGATACGGCTCCTGCGGTGCATAGCTGATGTTGCGGCGTAGGCTTTTCAAGTCATAATCCGGCACCGTTACATCGTCAATCAGGAGTCGCCCGTCGGACACATCATACATCCGTAACAGGAGGTGCGCTAATGTGCTTTTCCCAGAGCCTGTCTTCCCGATGATGGCCACTTTTTCGCCGGGCTCTATAAGCAGGTTGAAATGTTGTAAGGCTTTGATGCCGGTGTGCGGATAGGTGAAGCTGACATCTTCAAACACAATTCGTCCTTCTATAGATTTTTCAATGCCCTGTACCGGCGAAAGAATAGCAGGCGCGGTGTTGAGGAATTCGTCTATGCGCTGCTGCGACACACTGGCACGTTGCATCATGCTGGCCACCCAGCCCAGGCTGGAAATAGGGAACATGAGCAGATTGATGTAAATGACGAACTCGGCAATATTGCCCGGCGTGATGCTGCCCTGAATCACAAAAAACCCACCAATGAGCACCGTAGCCAAAAAACTCAAACCAATGAACAGGTTCATGGCAGGGAAATAGATGCTCTCTGTTAGAGAAAGGTTCACGGAGCTGCTCCGGTATTGTTCGGAAAAGCTGTTGAAATGCTCCAGGGTATTTTGTTCCTGCACGAAGGATTTGATGACCCGAATACCGGAATACGCCTCTTGCGCAGTGGTCGTAAGTTGAGAGAGTTGTGCCTGAATCTGCTCACTCTTCCGATAAATCAATTTGTTGACCAGATAAATAGAAGCCGCCAGCAAGGGCATGGGTGCAACTACATACAAGGTCAGTGTGGCATTCACGCGCAGCATGCCCCAAATGCACATGGTGGCCAGCACCGATAAGTTCACCAGATACATGATGGCCGGCCCTGTGTGTTGCCGCACACGCGACACGTCTTCTGAAATCCTGTTCATCAAATCACCGGTGAAATGCGTGCGATAGAACTGGGTATCTAAGTCCTGATAGTGCTTGTAAATCTCATTTTTCTGGTCAAACTCAATATGCCGGCTCATCACGATAATCGTTTGACGCATGAAAAACATAAACACTCCCCGTAGCACAGCCAGTGCCAGGATGATGAGTGCATTCCAAAGCACGAACGAGAAAATATAGGCTGCCATTTCACGGCTCAGGCCGCTACCCTTCGTCAATCGGTATGCATTAATGTCTCCAATGACTCCATCAATGGTCTGGCGAACCACCACGGGCGGCAGAACGGCAAACAGATTGGCAGCAGTGATAAATAAAACTCCAAGCAGGAATCGCCAGCGATACCGGAAAAAATATTTGCGCAGCGAGCGGAGGTTTTTCATGAAGAGCGCGAAGGTACGTGGCCCCTTTCGGGGCATTATGAAGTGACGCCCGTTCTCTGAACTTCTACCTACGAATTGAACCGGTAAACGATGGATGAAGGAACCTCAGTGTTTTCAACCATGTTGGCGGTTTTGTGTCAATCTTATTTAGGACGAGGCAAGAGGTATAATAAAAGAGGCTGCCCCTTTCGGGACAGCCTCCTGGTTGATCATGAGCATGAAACAACTAGACTTTACTTCACTACAGACAGGCGCTGAGTAAGGTTGCCTTGCTCGGTGCGGATGCTGATGTTATAAACACCGGCAGCGAGGTTAGCGGTAGGAATCTGGATTTTCTGTGCGCCCTGGTTCATGTAACCATCAGCAAGAACAGAAACGGTACGACCCATTGCGTCCATCACACTTACGGTAACCTTGCTGTTCTGAGCGAGGCTGAACTCAAGGTTCGCTACATCAGCAGTAGGGTTGGGGTAGAGGTTTACTGAATTTGTGTTGATCACGTTTGCAACACCGGTGGTGTTGGTAATCTTCAGGTTGTCCAGCCAGCCATATTGGCCCTTTTGAGAGGTAGCTACAAACTTTACAATCATATTGTTACCCTTCTTGGAAGTCAGGGGAACCGTGATGTGTTGCCAATCACCAACAGCACCAGGGATGAAAATTCCTGTTACGTCCGCATGGGTTGCAAGTGCAGTACCAGAAGCAGACCAGGCGGTATTCCAGGTAGCGCCACAATCATTGGAAACTTTTACTTCGAGTTTGTCATTGCTGCCATTAACGGAAGCATGTGCCCAGTCAAAGTCAAGAGCTACATTGGTTGCACTGGCAGTATTATAGTTGCCTATAAGGAGTTCGGCAGTACCACCGGTAGCCATGCCTTGATATTGAACGGCAACAGCAGTAGTAGTGGAACCGGTTACACCAGTAACAGTGTAAGTACCGTTTGTCTTAAAAGTAAATACGTTGTCTGCGTCTGTAGTCCTCATCGTTGAGGGTAATGCTCCATTGCTGGTAGATTCAAAATTCTCATTCCAAGGGCTGGTAGCAGCAGAAGCTGCGCTGTAAATCATCAGAGGGAAGGCCGTGCTGGCATCGTTGGTCGGCTTGGAGTCGTTCGTCACCTTCACTTCGAAGGTGTAGTTGCCTGAGTTAGCAGAAAAGCTGGGGATTGCAACAGAAGCTACAGCAAAAGGAGCCAGGCTTCCGGTCCAGGGCTGAGACTTCACGGTCGTGGAGCCGTTCTTTACATTGATGGTGGCACTGGTAATGGTGTTGCTGGTGCTGTAGTTCTGGAACTTAACAGTAGGCGTAGCATTGCAGATGTAAAAATCCTGCCCGCTGTAAGGCACTGCCTTAGCATCAACCGTCGTTGAAGGTGGATAGTTGGGGGCCATGTTCACGTAGTTGAGCCAATAGCTTTCATTCATTGAGCTGCCATATCCTGCACCTGTATAATATACGATTCGGTCACGACCGATTACGGTGAAAGAAGGATAGCCTCCATAGAGGTAGTTGCCATTCTGAGAAGCATTGTCAATGATGGGATAGTTGGTGCCGGTTACCCAGTCGCCCTGAGAGAAGGTAGCATAGCTGGAACCGCTCGAGGTACCATGCAGTTGTGCCGTCGTGTTGGTGCTTTCGCCCTCAATGAAAAGGACCATGACCTTCTTGGGGGTGATCGTGCCGCTGGGGCCATAGTGAGTCATCAGGTCATCGAACACATGGCTGGTGTGGGCTGCCCAGCAGGGGCCGCACCAGGCGGCAGACACGTCAATGATGACCGTGTAGCCAGAGTCGAGGTAGCTGTACAGGTGTTGGGGCTGGCCGTTGATGTCCGTCAGGTTGAAGTCAGGTGCTGAGCTGCCTAAAGTGACCTGAGCATTAGCTCCTGTCGTAGCGGCAGTAGCCAATGCGAGCGCAAGGATCAGTTTTTTCATGTGTTGAAAATTTTTTTTGGTTGCCAAATCTAAAGCTCAATGAAATGCAGCCCTACTGAATAGCGGTTAACCAGGTGAGAATTCCGGTTATTAATTCCGGTTCGGCTGCCTTTATAGTATCATTTTTTAAAAGCTGACGCTGGTTTGACTGGCTTTTATTTTCAGGTACAGCCTTTATCTCTCGTATTTTTTTCTCTGTCCGGGCTCTGCGGGCTGAAGAACCTCTGTCCGTTCCATCATCAGACAGCGCAAAAATGAAACATGCTTCCGGGCATTTCAGACTACTTTTGCGGCTCATCATTTAGTGGCGATTGCCACCTCGGGGTGCCTGGCTTTGTCTGGCTGAGAATATACCCGCTGAACCTCGACCAGGTAATGCTGGTTAGGGAAGAACGCAACATCGGGCACTATGACCGGGTTGCATTTCGGCAGGTGTTTCGGGCCTTAGGGGTCAGGAGCTTCGGGCTTCATCCTTAAGAATTTCCCTTAGCCATGCACTTTGTTTACAAATCAATGTTCTGTTCGCTGCTAATCTGCAGTGGATTTTTCGCTTCCGCGCAAACCAGTCTTCCGGATTCCAGCCAGTCTATTCCAAAAATAGAATCTGCAACCAAGCGCTTAGAGCCGGTAGAAGTGCGGGCCTTAAGGGCAGGCAGCGAATCACCCTTTGCGAAAACCGACATTTCCGGCCAGGAGCTTCAGGAAGGCAACCTCGGTCAGGACCTGCCTTTCCTGCTTCAATACACGCCCTCGGTGGTTGTTACTTCAGATGCCGGTGCCGGCGTAGGTTATACCGGCATCCGGATTCGCGGCAGCGATGCCACCCGCATCAACATTACTTTGAATGGAGTCCCGGTAAATGATGCGGAAAGCCAGGGTGCCTTCTTCGTGGACCTGCCCGACCTGGCATCGTCCATTGGCTCCCTTCAGATTCAGCGCGGTATCGGCTCCTCAACGAATGGCGCCGGTGCTTTCGGTGCTTCGATGAATATTTCCAGCCTGGAAATTCCGGACCAGGCACAGGCTGAGGCTGCTCTTTCTTATGGCTCATTCAACACGCAGAAATACACCTTCCAGGCGGGAACCGGCCTCCTGAAGGACCGCTTTGCACTGCAGCTCCGGCTCTCACAAATCAGTTCCGAGGGTTATGTGGACCGCTCCGGCTCCCTGCTGCAATCCCTGCAGCTAAACGGATTGTGGAAGCTCTCTTCCCGTAGCCGCATTCGCGCAATGGTGATGCAGGGCGTTGAAACAACCCATCAGGCCTGGAATGGAGTGCCGGAGGCCAAACTCCGTGGCAATGATTCCGCTTTGAAAGCCTTCTATCAGGAAAATCTGGGCTCCCTGTTTTTCAATAAAGCCGATTCGCTGAACCTCTTTACTGCCGACCCCCGCCGCTACAATTCGTTCCTCTATGGCAACCAAATTGACCATTACCGCCAGAACTATTACCAGCTCTTCGCAGAACATGATTTCTCCTCCGCCATCACGGGCCAGCTTGGCCTGTTCCTTACCCGCGGCATAGGGTATTATGAAGAGTATAAAGCCAACCGGAAATACAGCGACTATGGCCTCAGCCCTTATATCCCTGCTGTAGGAGACACCCTGAGCCGCACCGACCTCATCCGCCAGCTCTGGCTCGATAACTATAACTATGGGCTGACGGCTTCGCTACTCTGGAAGCTTTCTGCCCGCACCAACCTACGCCTGGGGGGGGCTGCCAGCCAGTATCAGGGCAGGCATTACGGTTATGTGCTCTGGGCTGCGCAAGGCGGCATTCCCGACCACTATCGCTGGTATGCGCTGGATGCTCAGAAAAACGACTTTAATCTCTATTTAAAAGCAGAGCAAAGGCTGAATAAGAAATGGCTCCTCACAGCCGAATTACAAGAACGAAGCATTGGTTATTTCATGAACGGATTCCGCGATAATCCCATGCTGAGGCCGGCGGTGACGTATCATTTCTTCAATCCCAA
Source organism: Bacteroidota bacterium (assembly GCA_018267625.1). GTDB lineage: Bacteria > Bacteroidota > Bacteroidia > Chitinophagales > Chitinophagaceae > UBA1952. The sequence continues at coordinate 6,201 of JAFDYC010000096.1, read as the reverse complement.
ACTGGGACTGAGTTACCAGTTGCCCCACACACCGCTGATGCACCAGCGCTTGTACCTCTCTATCGCCCATGCAAGTCATGAACCGAACCGCGATGATTTTGAAGCATCCCCTACTGCCTTGCCCAAACCGGAATCTTTATGGGATGCAGAAGGTGGCTACGAAATAGAAACAGACATCTGGAGCGCCGGCCTGAACGCCTACTACATGCGCTACACCGACCAGCTCGTGCTTACCGGCAAGTTGAATGACGTGGGAGCTTACACCCGGACAAACGTGCCCAATTCCTTCCGTGCCGGGCTGGAACTACAAGCCCAGGTACATGCAGCAAAAGGCTTGAGCCTTCAGGGTAATATCAACCTGTCCCGGAATCAGATTGATCAATTTGATGAATACCTCGACAACTACGATGACGGCAGTCAAACCATAATAGCCCATAGCCATACCGACATTGCGTTTTCCCCCAATATCACGGCTGCGGGTTCCCTGCTCTGGACACCTTTTCAGCACAGTGCAGAGGGCCGGGCCTTTCAGGTGGAACTGCTCGGCAACTATGTGGGCCGCCAGTTTTTAGATAACACTGGTAATAAGGCCCGCAGCCTGGACCCGTATGGGCTGCTGAACCTGCGCCTGCACTTCAAGCCACAAGGCGAGCGCCTAGGCCGGGTCGGCTTCAGCCTGGCACTAAACAACCTGCTCAATAAAGCCTACGAAAGCAACGGCTATACCTACAGCTACCTGTCCGGTGGGCAACTTTTCACGCAAAACAACTATTTCCCACAGGCAGGTTTTAACTGGCTTTTGGGCATGAATTGGCAATGGTGATGTTTCGGTTCTGACGTACCTGCCGATACCTTCACACATTCCTGTCAGCTTGGCCGGCTGGCTTGTATTTTGAATGAAGAGCGGGCATTGCCCCAAACCCGGCAACACAAAAAATGGCAAATCCATTTATCGGCTATTACCTCATCGCAGGCATCATGTTTCTCGTGGGCCTGATGGTGAGCAACCGGCTGAAAGCAAAGTTTAAAGAGTATGGAGAAATCCCACTTGCTCAAGGGCTGAGCGGGAAAGATGTGGCAGAAAAGATGCTCCGTGATAATGGTATTTACGATGTGCAGGTGGTGAGCGTAAATGGCTTCCTGAGCGACCATTACAACCCCGGAGAAAAGACGGTGAATCTTTCGCCCGAGGTCTTTTCGGGGCGGAGCATTTCCTCGGCTGCCGTTGCCGCGCACGAATGCGGCCATGCCGTGCAACATGCCCGGGCCTATGCCCCATTAAAGATGCGCAGTGCCCTGGTGCCTATTGTTCAGATCAGCACCACCTTGTCGCAATGGGTCATTCTGGCCGGTGTCGGGTTCATGTTTGGACGAGCCAACCCAACCATCCTGCTGGTAGGTATCCTGCTCTTTGCCATGAGCACCATTTTTTCACTCATCACCCTGCCCGTGGAATATGATGCCTCCGCCCGTGCTTTGCACTGGATGGAGCAGAGCGGCATCACCAATGCTTCGGAACACGACAAGGCAGCGGATGCACTAAAATGGGCCGCGCGTACGTACCTCGTGGCTGCCATCGCTTCAGTGGCTACCCTGCTGTACTACATCCTGCTGTTCACCAATGGCCGCAGCCGGGATTAATACCTTTACAGCCCTCTGTTCAAGCTGAGGCTGACGAGCATCAATTAAATTAATTCAAGTCGCAAGACCTTTGCCGCAGGCATAAAAACTTCTTCCTTCCAACATAGGTACTGACCGCAAAATTTTTCTACCATGATCATCCGGCAACTCTATACCAACTGCCTTTCAGAAGCAGCTTATTTTATAGCCCACAACGGCGAAGCCGCCGTCATTGACCCGCTCCGCGACATTGACAGCTACCTCGAGCTGGCCCGGGAGCAACACGCCCAAATCAAATACATCTTCGAAACCCACTTCCATGCCGACTTCGTGAGCGGGCACGTGGAGCTGGCTCAGGCCACCGGTGCCACCATCGTGTATGGCCCGGGTGCTGAAACGGGTTTCAAATTCTATGAAGCCAAAGACGGCGAGCGGTTTTCCATCGGCGGCCTGGAATTAGAAGTGCTGCACACCCCCGGCCACACTTTAGAAAGTAGTTGCTACCTGCTGCGTGACGAAACCGGGAAACCACATTGCATCTTCAGCGGTGATACCCTCTTCGTTGGCGATGTGGGCCGCCCGGATTTGTTTTCAGGCAACCTCAGCAAAGAAGAACTGGCCGACAAGATGTATGATTCGCTTCAGCAAAAAATAAAAACCCTGCCGGACGACCTGATAGTTTATCCAGCACACGGGCCAGGCTCGGCCTGCGGCAAGGCTTTGGGCAAAGAGACCTACTCGACCATCGGTGCGCAGAAAGCAGGCAACTATGCCTTAGCGGATATGAGCCGCGCAGATTTTATTAAGTCCGTCACCGAAGGACTGAATGAACCCCCCGCCTATTTTCCCATCAATGCCCGCATCAACAAAGAAGGCTATGCGCCGATGGCTGAGTTGATGGATAAAGGCCTACGCCCCTTAGCGGTGGCTGCCTTTAAACAAGCGATGGAGGCAGGTGCCTGGGTGCTCGACACCCGCAACGCCGAAGTATTCACTCAGGGCTTTGTGCCCGGCTCAATCTCTATTGGCCTGGATGGCCGTTTTGCAGAATGGGCCGGCTCCTTGCTGCCTTTCGAACAGCCCCTCCTCTTAGTCACCGAGCCGGGGAAAGAACGCGAAAGCCTGACCCGCCTGGCCCGCGTGGGTTTGGACAAGGTGGAAGGTTGCCTGGCCGGCGGCATCGAAGCCTGGCGTCAGGCCGGCGAAAAGATGGATATGATCGTGGATGTGGAAGCGGATGAACTGGCCATGGACCTGCCTTTCGACCAGCGACTCGAAGTGCTGGACGTGCGCAAGCTTGCTGAATTCGAAGCCGGCCACGTGAAGGGCGCCACCCATTTCCCGCTGAGTGAGATGACAGATGTGTTGCAGCTCGCAGCCATAGATGCCGAGCACAATTTATATGTGCATTGTGCCGGCGGCTACCGCTCCGTTATTGCCTGCTCGCTGCTCAAGCGCCAGGGGTTTCACAACCTGCGCAATGTGCTCGGTGGCTGGGCCAAAATGAAAAGTATTTCAAACCTGCCCCTGGTGAAGCCTACCACGGCCTGAGGCAAGCAGGTATTCGTATCATGAGGCAGTCCGGAACAGGCTGCCTCATTTTTTTTGCATCCAATTTTTTTTTGCAGTCAGCTTTTAATTCCTGATGCGACTTTTTTTGCGTCGCACATTGCGGGGTACGTGCTATTATTTGGCTTTTCTCGTAACATTCAAAACAGCCGGTTTCCCATTAACAGTGTTTTCCCGGATAAGATTGTTCAGCGAAAAACAGACGAAGACTGAAATCCTGAAAACAAGTTAAGGGCAGGTTGCAACAGATGTCCGGCATTGCTAAGAAGCCGAAAAAAAAGCGCATCTAAAGAAGCGCTTTTTACAGGGGAGCAGAGGGACTTATTCGGCTTTCTTCTTGGCCTTTGGCTTTTCGGGTGTGGCATCTTCGCTCTTTTTACGAGCTGTTTTCTTCACAGCTTTTTCTTCGGTTTCATCAGGGGCGGTAGCCTTTTTTACGCGGGCTTTTTTCTGGGGTTTCTCTTCTGCTTTGGGGCTTGCTGCCGGGCTGCTTTCTGTACTGGTAGCTTCAGATGCTTCGTCGGCGTGGTAGGCGCTGAAGTCGAGCAGGTTTTCGGCCTGCAGCAATTCGAACCATTTCAGCATTTTCTTCATGTCGCTGGCATAAACGCGGTCCATATCCATCTCGGGATAGACCTGGCTGAAATAGTTTTTGATTTCAGAGGATTGGGCGTTGGCGGAAGGGCGCGACAGGTCACTGTCTTTCATTTTTTGAAACACTTCATGCAGGCGTACGTTCTCGCTGTGGGTATAGATTTCGATGCTTTCGAGCGGGGTGACGTTGTGCTGGCGGCTGGAGATGAATTTGGTGGCCCGGTCGCCAAGGGTGCGGACGATGGCGCCATCGCTTTTAGTGCCCATCAGATGGTAAAGACCACCCAGGCCGGTGATGGAAACGATTTCTCTGTACTGCATGATTGCTTTTTGAAGGGCCGCAAAAATAGGGATTAGGCTTAGTCGTCTTCGTGTTTAGGCGAAGGGAGGCATCGTAAGATTTTTATGAAGGAGCTGCCGGACGCTGATGGTATAAAAATTTAGGGTGCAAAAAGGGCACCATGTTTCCGGTAGGTTAATCAAAAAATATTTTGGAAATGAGCTAACCTTTTTGCTGCAGATGCCGTCTTCTATCTGTTGCAGAAACCCTGTATAGGAAACTAGTATTTTCTTAATAGCCATTAATAGAAATGACCTGAAAAGCGGATAAATTTATAGGTGCTGGTTGGCCTCCTTTTTTTAATACACTCTGAAATAAACAGCCTTTTTCTTCCATGAAAAAAACAGTTTTACTTCCCTTAATGCTGCTTCTGGGTACGGCACTTCAGGCGCAGACCACCATGCTTGCAGAAGGTTTCAACGTGACGGCCCGTACTGCAACACCTCCTTCGGGATGGACCGTCAGCTCCAGTGGAACCGGGTATAATGACGGAGGCTCCTGCTCTTCTGCCACTACCTGGGAGCAAGTGCCTTCGGGTGGATTCTCGGCCAACTGTGGTGCGCCAGGGAATCCCTTACCCTCGTCCTATTTGGGCAGCGGTATGATGGGCTATAATAGCTGGTCCATCACGACACCCAGCGCTACGGAACTGGTGACCCCCTCCTTGGATTTTTCGGCTGCTGGCACGTATCAGCTCAGCGTATGGATTTATCAGGAGCTGAACTACAACCCGGGTGATGATAGCTTGGAGATATATGTCAATACTGCGGCCAGCTCGGCAGGCTCGAACAGCACCCTGCTTTGGGCCGGCACGCCTTCTTATTCATCCAATTCGTACTGGACGAATTATCTCTTTAATGTTCCCTCAACCTACACCGGTACGACGAACTATTTCATCTTCCGCGGGGTGACGAACTACCGGAATGATATTTTCTTCGACAGTGTCACGGTGATTCATAATCCCCCTACGCCCTGCACCGGTACGCCACTGGCGCCCGTAATGACCACGCCTGTAATGAGTGCGTCCAGTCCCATTTGCACCGGAAGCTCCAAGACACTCACTGCAACTGACCCGAATTTTCCAACCATCGGCGGCTTCAATTATCAATGGCAAAGCGCCCCTTCGGCTACAGGCCCCTGGACTACACAGAGTACCGTGACGAGCATCACCGGAGGAAGCCTGAGTTATGCTGCCAGCCCTACCACCACTACCTGGTACCGCTTGAATATTTTATGTGTGGCATCCACGAACTCGGCGGCCACAACACCCTATCAGTTGTTTGTTGGTGCGCCACAACCAGGTGCTATTACGGGTAATGCCAGCTTCTGCCCCGGAGATACGGCCACTTATTCCGTGCCTACTACCGGCGGCACTACTTATACCTGGACCCTGCCCAGCGGATGGACCGGCAGTTCCACAACGAATTCGATTAAAGTGACTCCCAATTCGACTGCCGGTACCCTCTCTGTGACGGCCACGACTGCTTGCGGAACCTCGGTACCACAGACTAAATCAATCGTTGCTGGAACGGCACCTATCATCCCCGGTGTGATTAATGGTAACAATTCACCTTGCGGCAGCACCAATCAGACCTATACGACTTCCGGTTCTGCTATGGCCATTTCGTACACCTGGAATGTGCCTTCGGGTTGGAGTATTTCCAGCACAGCCAATGGCGGGAAGAGCATGACTGCTGTGGCCGGTTTGGGCAGCGGAAACATCACTGTAACTGCGAACAATGGTTGCGGATCGAGCACCCGCTCATTTGCAGTCAATGTGATTAGCACCTTAGATACGCCCAGTGCTATCACCGGAAATAAAACACCCTGCTCGGGCAAGGTGTACACCTATAGCATCCGTAAGGTGTCGGGCGCATCAAGCTATGTTTGGACTTTACCCTCCGGCTGGAGTGGTTCCAATACCGATACTTCAATTCAAGTGTATCCCGGTAATTCGGGTGCCCTGAGTGTGACGGCGTATTCGCCTTGTGCCACCTCGCCCGTTTCTTCAACCAGCATCACCGTACAGCCCGCCGTCACGCCCAGCCTGAGCATAGCGCCCTCCAGCAGCCCCGTCT
>JAFDYC010000095.1 GCA_018267625.1 Bacteroidota bacterium | reverse complement strand
GATTGATGCCTTTCTCAAAAGGCTTTCTTAAAGCTACTCAGAAGGAGCTTTAAGATTCAGACGAGCGGCACAGGAGTTTTGTTAGGAGCCGGGAGTGCTGTGCCTTGCATTCGCAGCCACCTGTTCCGAGAAAAGCTGAAAGGAGCACAGAACCCGACGTGTGCGATGCAACGAAGCTGTATCCGGGGCGGAACGATGATAAAAAAAAGCCTTCTGAACCGGGTGGTCAGAAGGCTTAGAGAATTCAATCAGGGTAGTTCAGAGGCCGAAGGCAGCCTTCACATTTTCCACATAATCCAGTCGCTCCCAGGTGAAGAGTTCCACTTGCATTTCTTTGCTTTCGCCACTGGCACTGCGGAAAAATTTGGTTATGGTTTCGGGCTTGCGGCCCATGTGGCCGTATGCGGCGCACTCACTGTACATGGGTTGACGCAACTTGAGGCGCTGCTCGATGAAGTAGGGGCGCATATCGAAAACCTCCTGGGCTATCCGGGCTATCTCCCCATCGCTCATCTTCACTTTGGCGCTGCCGTTGGTATTCACATAGAGGCCCATAGGCTTAGCCACGCCAATGGCATAGCTGACCTGGACGGTCACTTCATCACAGACACCGGCGGCCACGAGGTTTTTTGCGATGTGGCGCGTGGCATAAGCGGCAGAGCGATCCACCTTGCTGGGGTCTTTGCCTGAGAAAGCGCCGCCGCCATGTGCGCCTTTCCCGCCGTATGTGTCCACGATAATCTTGCGACCCGTGAGGCCGGTATCGCCATGTGGGCCGCCAATAACAAACTTGCCTGTAGGGTTGACGTGGTATTTAATGCTGTCGTTGAAGAGATGTACGTATTGGGGGTATTGGTGCAGCATGCGGGGGATGAGGATATCCTTTACATCCTGGGCAATCTGGGCTTGCATCACTTCTTCCTGCTCCCAATCATCGTGTTGGGTAGAGAGTACGATGGCATCAATGCGGAGGGGGCGGTTGTTGTCGTCATATTCGAGGGTCACCTGGCTTTTGGCATCGGGGCGGAGGTAGGTCATGTAAGTTCCTTCTCGGCGGATGTTGCTCAGTTCGCGCAGGAGATTATGGGCCAGATCGAGGGCGAGGGGCATATAGCTTTCGGTCTCGTTGGTGGCGTAGCCGAACATCATACCCTGGTCACCGGCACCTTGCTCTTCCGGTTTTGCACGGTCCACGCCCTGGTTGATGTCGGGGCTTTGTTCGTGAATCGCGGAGAGCACACCGCAGGAGTTTGCTTCGAACATGTATTCGCTGCGGGTGTATCCGATGCGGCGGATGACATCGCGGGCGATTTGCTGAACGTCTAAATAGGTTTTGCTTTTCACCTCGCCGGCGAGGATCACCTGCCCGGTGGTGACGAGGGTTTCGCAGGCTACTTTGGAATGCGGGTCCCAGGCGAGGAAATTATCCACGAGAGCATCAGAAATCTGGTCGGCTACTTTATCGGGATGTCCTTCAGAAACAGATTCGGAAGTGAAGAGGTAAGGCATGATGAGGCAGGGCGCGTTTTGAAAGCTGTTGATAAGAGCAGGGTATGCTGTGTTTATTGAATAGACAGGGTATTCTGACAAAAATGGCCGGAAAGGCTGTGCGCGAATTTCTGTATTTGAGCTTTGCGCAACTTTCAGAAGCCGATGAAATCTTTCTACAAAAGTTTCTCCATGCGAAACCGAAAGATTTGGGTCAAGAGGCTGGAAGCAATCCGGCGGCTCTTATTCCACGGTGACGCTCTTGGCCAGGTTCCGGGGCTGATCCACATTGCAACCCCGCAGGATGGCGATATGATAAGCCAGCAATTGCAGGGGAACAATCGTTATGAGGGGGCTGAGGATTTCGGTGGTTTCCGGCACCACGATGAGGTGGTCGGCTAAGGACTGAATCTGCTCATCCACCTTGTTGACCACGGCGATGATATGGCCTTTTCGAGCTTTTACTTCCTGAATATTGGAAATGATTTTTTCGTAGGCTGATGCATTGGTGCAGAGGAACACCACCGGCATGTTTTCATCAATGAGCGCGATGGGGCCATGCTTCATTTCTGCGGCGGGATAGCCTTCGGCATGGATGTAGGAAATCTCTTTCAGCTTGAGAGCACCTTCTAAGGCCACGGGGAAGTTGTAGCCGCGTCCGAGGTAGAGGAAGTTCTCTGCGTCTTTATAGATCTCTGCGATTTTGCGCACCTGTGCGTCCGTCTTGAGTGCTTCTTCAATTTTCTCGGGCAGGTGTTCCAGTTCGTAGAGAATCTCCCGCAGTTTCGAATTGGCAATGGTGCCTTTCCCTTGTGCCACCTGTAGGGCAATCAGTGTAAGGATGACCACCTGATTGGAGAAAGCCTTGGTGGAGGCAACGCCTATTTCAGGGCCGGCATGTGTGTAGGAGCCTGCGTGGCTCAGGCGGGGAATAGAAGAGCCAATGACGTTGCAGATACCATAAATCAGGGCCTGCCTTTCCTTGGCCATTTCAATGGCAGCCAGTGTATCGGCCGTTTCTCCGCTTTGCGACAGGGCGATGACTACATCGTTTTGCGTGATGATAGGATTCCGATAGCGAAATTCAGAAGCGTATTCCACTTCGGCAGGGATACGCGCCAGGTCTTCGATGAGGTATTCACCCAGCAAGGCACTGTGCCAGGAAGTGCCGCAAGCCGTCAGGATAAATCGTTTGGCATTTTCAATCCGGGTAGCATATTCATCAACACCCCCCATCTTGATCCAGCCTTCTTTTGCACTCATGCGTCCGCGCATAGCATCTGCGATGACACGGGGTTGCTCGTGGATTTCCTTGAGCATGTAGTGCTCGTAACCGCCTTTTTCGATTTCGTCCAGCTTCAGCTCCAGCTTTTGGATAGCAGGGGATTTTTCCACCTTACCCAATGTGCGAATCAGGAAGCTGCCATCGCGTTTTACGACAGCATATTCTTTATCGTCGAGGTACACTACATTTTTTGTGTACTCGATGATGGGAGAAGCATCTGAAGCGATATGAAAGCCTTCCTCGCTGATGCCAATCACCATGGGGCTGCCTTTTCGGGCAGCGACCATCATGTCGGGTTCCCGCAAGTCCATCACCACGATTGCATAAGCACCGACCACTTCGTTGAGGGCGATGCGAACGGCCTCATCGAGCGTACAGGATTCTTGCTTTTGGACTTCTTCGACCAGGTTCACCAGCACTTCGGTATCGGTTTCTGAATGAAACTGATAACCCCGGCTTTTCAGCTCTGACTTGATAGAGCTGTAGTTTTCAATAATGCCGTTGTGGATGAGTACGATGTTGCCAGAATTAGACAAGTGTGGGTGGGCGTTGGTGTCATTCGGCACCCCATGCGTGGCCCAGCGTGTATGGCCTATGCCCATCGTGGCCGACACTTCTTTACCCAGAGTAAACTGCTCCAGTTCGCTCACCTTTCCCGCCTTTTTATAGACATGAATGGAGCCGTTCAGCAGGGCCACACCGGCGCTGTCGTAACCACGATATTCCAGCCTTTTCAGGCCTTTGATGAGTATCGGGAATGCTTCCTTTTTTCCGATATAGGCAACGATTCCGCACATAGTCAGAGGCGATTTAAAGTTTTTGCTTGGTATAAATAATATTCAGCTTAGGGCGCAATTCAGGATCCGGAAAATCGGGCCCTGCAACCACTAAACGATAGGCAGCAGGGAAGTTGATGGTACCACCGATGAGCAAATGTAGCCCGCTGCTACTGCCAATAATAGCCTGTTGCAACTCCCGGGGTACGTTTAAAGTATAGACCGTATAACTCCGTCCGTTGTGGCTGAAGGTGGAGAATGTACCATCCATAAAATCGAGTGTGACATCGTTGATGGGGTAACGGTCGGCGATGGTGTATTGCCCGCCTGAAGAATTAATGCCTTGCGGGTACAGCCGGGCGGGGGGGAAAAACTTACTGGTATCGTTGGCCGGCTGGCCGGGGGCATTCAGTAGGGCAAAACGAATTTCTGCTTTGTTGATGATGATGTTATCCGGCAGTTCTTTGATATAGGGTAGTTGCAGGTCAATGGCCGCTCCGGGGGCATTTTGCATGGCCAGATACTGCGACGTGATGTTCTGAAGGGGATAACCGGAACTATTCCTGCGAATGCGGTTGAAATGGGCTGCCTGATCTTCCAGGTACGGGAACTGAACCGGCACGGAATCATTCCCATCCACATAGGCCAGTAAGGCTGCAGAACTATACAAATCGGTACCGCCATTCAGCCTGAAATAAGGGAGGGCATATTGGCCTGGGAACTTATTGCTGGTGTCTGCAGGCGCAATACACAAACCGGGAAACTGAGCGAGATAAGTATCATAATTCGCATCGCTGTCCACAGCCTTCATAAATGTGTTCTTCACCCAATTATTATCCAGCTTGATGCGCAGGTGCGGCGCCTGCCTTATTTGTTTTCTTCCCAGAGCAATTGAGGAATCGGAGATAAAGTAGGTATTGCCTACCCCTCTGGGCCCTATTTGAATGGTGGCCGTGCCTATTGGTGTAGGGTTGACCGCACGGCTGCTATAATTGAAGAAGCTTGAATCTTTTGAAAAGCCTTCGCTGATGGCGTACACGTTGAATTGCAGCGTCGAAATGACCGTTGTATCGCCCCAGGAAAATCCGGCATAGGGCAACTCAAGTACTACCGAATCCGGCACATCCGAAAGTTTGGTACCAACGGTTGTCGGCACGAATTGCGCGTAGATGCTGGCCAGAGTTGTGCCGGCATATTTGTCTTGCATCCAACCCAAAGCATGGTAAATTGGAACTCCATTCCCTCTGCTGGAAGTGACCAGCGAATCCTGAAACACCGTCTTCGTCTTCATCGTGATGGTGTCCGTATTATTATTAAAGTCCGGGCCGATACCAAACGTGTGGACATTATCCACGGCAGGTGTCAGGCTAGACTTAATAATGGCGTCTTCGTGGCAGGCACTCAGGCTAAGGGTGGCAGCCCCTGCAAATAGGGCCAGCGGCAGTAGGCGTAGCTTCACAAACAAAAAATCCCGGGAATTAAAGAGGGGGCGAATGTGGCCAAAAGCCGACTAAAAACCTGTTAAGCTTTTGTATAGATCTAAAAGCGGGGTGATGTCTTCTTTCCAGCTATCGTCCCACTTGATCAGCTTTTTGGTGCGGCTGGGCTTCACTTCTTCCTGTACCCGCTTGGGCAGTTTCTTTGCGGGAGCGCCTTCAATCACCACATCGGCACATTTGGCCCCAGCCAGAGTCAGGCCCTCTGCAGTACGCTCTTTAAACAAGTCCATGTCTTTCTCTTTGATGTCAGAAGAAATCATGGCCTTTCGTACAAAGTTTTCAGAAAGCTTTTCACTGAACTGATTTGACTGCAAGGTGTAGAGCACCTTCGACTTGGCAAATACAGGCTCTTTCTTATAGGTCGTCTTCAGATACATGGGAACCAGCGAAGTCATCCAGCCGTGGCAGTGGATGATATGGGGCGGCCAGCCGAATTTCTTCACCGTCTCTAAAGCACTCTTACAGAAAAACACGTCCCGGTCGGCATTATCATCAAAGAACTTTCCTTCTTCATCGCGAAAGACCATCTTTCGTTTGAAGTAGTCTTCATTGTCCATAAAATAGACTTGAAGACGGGCATTTGGCAACGATGCCACTTTGATAATCAAAGGATAATCATCGCCATCCACAATAATATTGATGCCTGAAAGCCGAACTACTTCATGCAAACGATGGCGGCGTTCGTTGATGGTACCAAAGCGCGGCATAATCACTCGCACTTCCATTCCCGAGTCAAAAGTCTTTATCGCCAGCTTATTCAGAATCTGAGCAAAATCCGTGTCTTCGAGGTAGGGAGAAAGTTCGTTGGCAATGATTAAAACCCGTTTCTTTGCGTCTGCTGACATGTAAGTAGTTTAGAAAATTAAGCCAATTAATGGCGCAATAAGTGCGCGAAATTAAGGAAATACTGTCAGCGAACCCGGTATTACGTAGTCTGAGCCGGTATGAAGGCTCTGCGTTTTTTTCAGAATAGACTTTCGCCATCTAATTCCAAGAGCCTTCAAAACCCCTGCCGGCCCTGCCCATGTTGATTATTAAGTCGGCTGCCGACCTCCATGCTTTGTTTCCCGAAAGGCAAAAGCAATTAGCCTTCATTCCCACCATGGGGGCCTTGCATGCAGGGCATATTTCGTTGATCCGCAAAGCCCGGGAAGATGGCTTCCAAACCTTGTGCAGCATTTTCGTCAACCCCACTCAGTTTAATGAGCGGGACGATTATGAAAAATATCCCCGTAGCACCGAAGCCGACATGGCACTCCTGCTCGAGGCCCATTGCGACTTTCTATTCCTGCCCTCAGAGAAAGAGGTTTATCCAAACGGGACTGAATCCGCACTCAGCTATGAATTTGGCCGGCTCGAAACACTGCTGGAAGGAGCTCAGCGTCCAGGGCATTTTCGCGGTGTGGGCCAGGTGGTTGCCCGCTTGCTGGAGCTGGTGCAGCCCCAATGTGTTTACCTCGGTCAAAAAGATTTTCAACAATGCCTCATCATCCGAAAACTGCTGGCATTAATGGGAAAGTCTAATTCCATTGAATTGAAAATCGGCAAAACCGTTCGTGAGCCGGACGGGCTGGCCATGAGCTCCCGAAACCGCCGCCTCAGTGAGCCGCAACGCGCCTTAGCCGCAGTGATTTACCAATGCCTGATTAGTATTCAGACCAAAAACAGCACCGGCAACTGGCCCGTAATTCAGAAAGAATGTACCGAGCTGCTACACTATAAAGGCTTTGAGCCAGAATATGTAGCCTTAGCACGTGCAGCAGATTTGGAACCGCTGGATGCCTTTTCGAAAGAGATGCCCATGGTAGCACTCATCGCAGCTCGTATCGGGGAAGTACGGCTCATTGATAACATGCTGCTCTCCTGAATCCGTCGGTTATTTTTGTTTTCCCACCAGTAAAATTTTTCCGTCATGAATGCTGCAGAAACAACGCAAAAACTTTGGGAACGGGTGCGCAAATCAGGCCAACCCTTAGCAGTACTCAGCGACATTCTCAACGATTACCAACAGGCTTTGGAAACGATTGCTGCGGGCGATGAATCCATGCGCGCAAAACTGCGCTTGCAACGTGAAGAAATTCCCGACCTGCAACGCCTCATCACCCGGAAGCATGACACCATCCTTCAAGGCAGGCTTCAGGATGGGATTCGAAAGCTGAAAAAGGTAATCAGCCCGGAGGAACCACCCGCTGAACTGCCCGGCACGGAAAGCAATGCCGAAACAATGCCGGATGAAAGCCCAACGGAGCCGAAACCATTCCGAAACATGCCCAACCTGGGAATGGACTAAGGTTTTCTGTTGCCCCGGCTACGTAGGACTTTGATGTCGCGGCCACAGTTGTAGCAGTGATACATTCTGGAAAAAACCGGTAGCGGGAAACCCAGAAACAACAGGCTCAGGCCGAAGATGCGCATAGAAGCTTTTTTCACCGGCGACACCTCATCAGACAGGCAGGCCGGGCATTCATCAATCATTCCGTTCGCAGTATGAACGGAAATAGTTTTTGGCTGATCACCGATAGACCTTTCAGACATGGTATCGAGAATGTCCACCGCGCGACGTACTTCACTGGCGGGCACCTGCAACTTCACCCCACCCAGGGCATTTGAATAAAAAGGGTTTGCCTGAATGGTCAGCTCATCTTTCAGGAAGCAATAAATATCTTCTGACTGAAGACGGCTCTTAGCAAGCGCTGCTTCATAGGCATAGGTATAAGTCCGTACTGTTACCAATTCTTCCATGCTTGTTGAAAGTACATCAATACAAGCTGTCGCAGTATGGCAGGGTTAATTGCTGATCCAATTACTGATTGTTCAGAAAAGACGGTATTAAGCCCGCCTGATATCGGCGCCCAGCGCATTCAGTCGTTCATCAATCCGTTCATACCCCCGGTCTATCTGACCAATATTCTGAATGGTGCTTTTACCTCTAGCCGAAAGAGCAGCTATGAGCAACGCCTGCCCGGCACGGATATCTGGCGACACCATGTTGATACCCCTCAGGCTGTGGCTATGGTCCAGGCCAATGACTACTGCGCGGTGCGGGTCGCAGAGCACGATTTGGGCACCCATATCTATTAGTTTATCCACGAAGAATAGCCGGCTTTCAAACATTTTTTGATGAACCAACACCGTGCCCCGTGCCTGAGTAGCAACCACCAGCACAATGCTCAGCAGGTCGGGCGTAAAGCCGGGCCAGGGGTGGTCGTAGATGGTGAGTACCGAGCCGTCAATGAAGCTCTGAATCTGGTAGCTATCCTGTTTCGGGATATGGATGTCGTCGCCGGAAATTTCCAACTGAATGCCCAGCTTACGAAAGGTCTCCGGGATGATGCCTAAATGGGCTACATCGGCATTCCGGACGGTAATATCAGAGCCGGTCATGGCTGCCAGACCAATAAACGACCCCACCTCAATCATGTCTGCCAGCAGGCGATGCCGGGCGCCATGCAAAACAGCAACACCCTTCACCTGAAGACAATTGGAACCGATGCCTGAAATGCAGGCCCCCATTGCATGGAGCAGGCGACAGAGCTGCTGGACATAAGGCTCACAGGCAGCGTTGTACAGGGTTGTTTCCCCTTCTGCCAGCACTGCCGCCATCAGGATATTGGCCGTGCCGGTTACGGATGGCTCATCCATCAGAATATACCCACCACGGAGCTGTTCCGCGCTGAGATGAAAGAGGTATTGCTCTTCATCGTAGGAAAACCGGACTCCCAGCCTTTCGAAACCACGTATGTGCGTGTCGAGTCTTCTACGGCCAATCTTATCACCACCTGGTTGCGGAATCTGAGCCTTTCGAAAACGGGCCAGCATGGGGCCGGCTACCATCACGGCACCCCGCAGTTTTCCGCTTTTTCGTTTAAAAGTCTGCCCTGAGAAATAATCCACATCAATCTCGTCAGCCTGTAGGGTTATTTCTCCTTTTTTACCTCGGGTCACCTTCACGCCCATGTCGCTGAGCAACTCGATGAGGAGGTTTACGTCCACGATATCGGGAACGTTGCTGTAATGCACAGGCTCGTTCGTGAGCAGGGCAGCGCAAAGCACTTGTAAGGCTTCGTTCTTGGCACCTTGCGGCGAAATACTGCCCTGAAGCGGGCGGTTGCCACGAATTTCAAAGGCGTTCATGGTGAAAAAGGAGCTTGAAGGAAATGAAGGCGGAGGCCATGGGGCTACAACCATACGACAATCCCGTCAATCACATGCCGCCCTTATTCTTCTTGTACTTTCTTTTTTTGTTGAAATTGCCTTGTTGGTAATTGCTCTGCTGATAATTGCCCCGGTTCTTTTTCTTCTTGAAATTCTGAGGCTGCCGCAAGTCCACATGCACATAGAATCCACCATCTGGTTCATAATTCAGTGCACCGCCGGAAATCTGAGCCAGTTCAGCCCGAATCATATCATCGTGTACGGGTTCTTTATGCCAGTTGGCATAGGCCAGTTTCATGAAGTATGCGATGTGTTGTGTGAAACTGGCCTTCTTTTCAGGGTCTGATTCTGCCTTCGCTTTTTCGATTAGCTGTTCAATAGTAGTACCCAGATGCTTGTTTTTTACCGGGCGGGCCGGATAGGGCAGTGGGCTGGGTTTCTTGTGCAGTTCCTCTGGATTAGGCTTCTCAAAGGGGCCGTCCACATCCAGCTTGAAGCCGGTCATTTGATGGAGGTGATCCCAGAGTTTGTGGCGGTAGTTTTCCTGTTGTTTGAGCTGTGGATTCAGGATGGACATTACGTCAATCACTGCTTCCGCATTTTTCAAGCGCAGGCTTCGGTCTTCAATCGTCAGCAGATATTCTGCCATGCTCTGCACCGTTCGTCCATATTCAGGCATCTCCAAAGCCTCACGGGTCGTGTTATACTCCATAAAAAAGAAACAAGGGATTGACGGGCAAAATGTTTAATTAAATAGCCACAAGATATTCGGGGGCAAATGCTGCGTCAGGGCTCAAAATTAGTTCATTCAGCTACTTCTATAAGAAAATCCTTTTAGCATCTTCTGCTGCGCCTCCTACATAAAACAGGCTATCCATCCGGGCTGCTTACTATTGCTTCTTCATGCTCCCATCAGAATTGAGACGGGTTTCCGTGATTCGATATGTAACGCCCTTACGCGAAGGCGGCTCATTACCGGCAATAGCTGAGGCAGACGATGGCTTTTTGTATGTGCTGAAATTTCGCGGAGCCGGTCAGGGGCCGAATGCACTCATTGCAGATTTGCTGGGCGCTGAGCTGGCAAGAGCTCTCGGCCTGAATGTACCGGAGCTCGTGTTTGCCGACCTGGATGAAGCCTTTGGACGCAGTGAGCCCGATGAAGAAATTCAGGATTTGCTCAAGGCCAGTACCGGGCTCAATCTGGGCTTACATTATTTGCAGGGAGCCGTCACTTATGACTCCAACCTGAAAGCTATCGAACCTAAGGAGGCATCAAAAATTGTATGGCTGGATGCACTCATCATGAACGTGGACCGCAGTTTTCGTAACACCAACTTATTGCTTTGGAAGGATGCACTCTGGCTCATTGACCACGGGGCTTCATTTTATTTTCATAATGATTGGGCTAGCTGGGAAACCAGGGCAGTCAATCCTTTTGTGCTCATAAAAGACCATGTCTTGTTAGCGCAGGCATCTGTTCTGGATCAGGCCAACGAAGAATGCCGTGTGTTGCTCAGCCCGGAGCAGGTGCAGTCAATCGTAGCATTAATTCCCGAAGACTGGCTGGGAAATGAACCTTACTTCCCGGATGTTTGCAGTCATCGTCAGGCTTATGCTCAATTTTTGAATGAGCGCATTGCCCAGGCTTCCATTTTTGTAAACGCTGCTCAGGATGCCCGCAAAGGACTTGTTTGAATATGCCGTTATCCGCATCGTGCCGCGTGTGGAACGGGAAGAGTTTATCAATGCCGGAGTGATCCTTTTTTGCTCCCGGCAGCGTTTTCTTCAGGCTCGCATTGCACTCGATGAACAGCGAATCCTTGCCGTCTGCCCCCATGCCAATTTGGAAATCATCAAAGAGAGCCTGGATTCATTTAAACGGATTTCTGAAGGTGCAAAAGATGCGGGCCCAATCGCATTATTAGAGCTGCCGGCACGGTTCCGCTGGCTCACTGCCGTCCGAAGCACGATTGTGCAAACCTCTCGTCCGCATCCGGGCCTGTGTGAACGGGCAGAAAAAAGCCTGGAAGAATTATTTGTTCAGTTGGTAGGATGAGGGGGTTCAATACCAAAAGACGGGTTCGAAAAATTGCAGGGTTTGATTCGACTTACCAACCGTCTCCGTCCAGCAGATTGCCCAAGCCGCCCAACACACTCCCTTCTTCTTTGCGCTTTACCGTTCCGTATTGAAGAATGCGGCTGGCCAGCCTGCTGACAGGCAGGGTTTGAATCCAGACCTTTCCGGGGCCACGTAGCGTTGCAAAGAAGACCCCTTCTCCACCAAAAAGTGTGTTTTTTATGCCGCCTATAAATTGGAAGTCATAGTCAACCGTTTGGGTAAAGGCTACTAAGCAGCCGGTGTCCACTTTGAGCAATTCGCCACTTTGCAATTCGCGCTCGAACACATGCCCGCCTGCATGGACAAAGGCCATCCCGTCACCCTCTAATTTTTCCATGATAAATCCTTCCCCGCCGAAGAGGCCGGTGCCCAGGCGTTTTTGAAATTCAATCCCGATGCTGACGCCCTTGGCTGCACAGAGAAAGGCATCTTTCTGGCAAATCATTTTTCCGCCCAGCAATTGCAAATCCATCGGGACAATCTTGCCCGGATAGGGCGAAGCAAAAGCAACCTGGCGCTTGCCGGCACCCACATTTGTAAAAGCCGTCATGAACAGGCTTTCGCCAACCAGGATTCGTTTCCCTGCGGAAAAAAGTTTACCCAATACTCCCGCTCCTTGCTCCTGACTTCCATCGCCGAAAATGGTCTGCATTTGGATGCCGTCATCCATCATCATAAAAGCGCCGGCTTCAGCGATAGCAGTTTCCTGAGGGTCTAATTCAATAGCTACATACTGCATTTCCTCACCAACAATCTGGTAGTCTATTTCGTGGTTGTTACGCATCCTGCCTGTGATTTTTTGAAGGGTTGAAAGTAGGCTTCCCGGTTATCGCCAGCCGGATGATTCCCGGAACGAATGCGTTAAAATTTTGAACCCGGTTTCGTGGAGATTCTTACCCATGAATTTCTCCTTTGCTCCAACTTCATTGAGCTATTTTTACCGCAATAAAAAACGCACCCTCAACCATGCAAGTACCCGAAGCACTGAAATACACCAAAGACCACGAATGGCTGCGTATCGAAGGCGATATGGCTACCGTTGGCATTACTGATTTTGCCCAGCACGAGTTGGGAGACATCGTGTATGTTGAAATCAGCGCACTGGGCAAGGAGCTTCAGGAAGGCGAAGTATTTGGCACGGTGGAAGCTGTGAAAACCGTCAGCGACCTCTACCTGCCCGTTAAGGGTACCGTCACCGAAGTGAACCCCGACCTGGAGGGCAACCCTGAATTTGTCAATCAAGACCCCTATGGCAAAGGCTGGATGGTGAAAATGAAGCTGAGCAACCCGGAAGATGTTGCACAACTGATGGACACGGCTGCCTATAGCATCCACGTTGGTGCCTGATGCTCCACAACCTGTTCGTAACTGCCTCTCCCTACCGGAAACTGTTCCTGTGGCTGGCATTGATTTGGACTCTGGGCATATTCATCGCCTGCCTCTGGCCGGGCAATGAACTACCCAAGACGGATGTTCCCTTTATGGACAAGTGGACACATCTGGTCCTTTTCGGTGTCTTCGCCTTTGTTTGGCTCTGTGCCTTCCCGGGCAGGAAACCAGGATTTCTGCTGCTGGTGTTTCTGATTAGTGTAGCACTAGGCTGGCTGGTAGAATGCCTGCAAGGCTGGCTGCCACAACTGGGCCGTAGTAAAGATGTTGAGGATGCCCTGGCCAATGCAATCGGAGGGGCTCTTGGCGCACTCCTTTTCCGCCTGGGCCAGTGGAGATGCGCCCGACATTCGACCTCCGGCTGATGAACCTCTTCTCAAACAGTTTTCAAATTCCCTTCAATCCCGCTCTATTTTTTTTATTTTGCCCCCGATGCGTCCATTTCTTTACCTGACAGTTGCTGCCGGCCTGATGCTGGCTTTTGCATTTACCCCTTCTTGTAAAAAACGCGATGATGGCTACTCCCAGGCACTCGTCATCCGAAGCAATGACCTCACCCCCAGTGGCTGCGGCTATTTGCTTCGCTTCACAAACGGGCAGATGGTGAAACCGGTGTATGTGCCTTCAGCCTTTCAATACGACAGTTTGCCCGTGCTCGTGAAATACACCAACACAGGCAAGGAAAGCAACTGCATGCCCCAAAATCCCATGCAGATTATCAGCCTGGACGATATCAAGCGTGAGTAAAAAGCCCGGCGTACTTTTTCGTCATTATTTTTTTTGGTGAAAAGAGGCTGCTGTAAGAGGCAGCCTTTTTCAGGACAATACAGAGAGGTATCTTCTGATGCAGAGCAGAATATTTTGCTTCAAAGTAGATGCTACACCATGTTCATTTTCCCGAGAAAGGAGTGCTGAAAATATTGCTGAAGGCTTCGCTCCTGAAAACGAGGGCAGGAAAGGATGCCGTAACCGGGTGCAACTGCCTGCTTCCAAAAAATTGTACGCCGATACCCAGAACAGACAGCACAAAGCTTTGCTTAATCATCCCTGTGGTTACCAGAGGCACGAGGCGCAGGCTATCTTAGGGCATGGCCTTCCCAACCCTGCTTCGTGAGCTGACTTACGGGGCATCGCATCTGTTGTTCCCCAGGTTGTGTGAAGGTTGCCGTGAGCCTTTATTGCGACAAGAAGAAGTGCTTTGCCTGAGTTGCCTGGCGGCATTGCCGCGCACCCGATTTCATCACCGCGCAGATAATGAAGCTGCCTTGCGGCTTGCAGGCCGGGTTGCTTACGAACAGGCCACGGCCTTTTGCTACTTCAGCAATGGGGGCCTGCTGCAGCATCTGCTGCATCGGTTGAAGTATGCCGGGCGGAAAAACATAGGTACGTATCTGGGCACCCAGGCTGCATTAGACTTGCTTGAAACTACCTGGATGGGCGATATCAACGTGATTGTTCCCGTGCCGCTGCATCCAAAAAAAGAGCGGCTGCGCGGCTATAACCAAAGTGTATGGATTGCAAAAGGAATGGCCCGTTTGCTGCAAGTGCCCCTTGCGGAAAAAGCATTAAGAAGGACACGCCACACAGAAAGCCAGACACAGAAAAACCGGGAAGAACGGATACACAATGTACGAGGCGCATTCGAAGCTAATGGGGCGGTGCTTCCGCCGGAAGCACATGTGCTGCTGGTGGATGATGTGCTCACTACCGGGGCCACTTTAGAAGCCGCATCCGCAGCCCTATGTTCCATCTCCCATTTGCGGGTCAGCGTGTGCACTATTGGTTTAGCGGGGTTTTGATGTGTGTAGTAAGCAGGCAATTATGTGGATGTTTCGCTTTTGGTAATCTTAAGTGCTGAACTATCTTCACCGGACACATTATCTGCTTTATGAGAAAACACGCACTCATTACTGCCGCGCTGTTGTTGCCCACGGCTGCGGCTTTTAGCGCAGGCTACCAGCTCAACCTTCAGGGGCTGCGCCAACTTGCTATGGGCGGCGGCGGCACGGCGATGCCCTGGGATGCATCCACCATCTTTTATAACCCGGGCGGCTTGGCCAGGCTGACGAGCCTTCAGGCCTATGCCAGCGTGCAGTTTATTATGCCCCGCGTAGAATATCTGAACCAAACCACCGGGCAGACGGCACGTACGACCAATGCCACCTTCACACCGTTCAACATCTATGTGGGGGGTACCCTAAAGGGCGCTGACCGCTTAGGATTTGGTGTGGGTGTGTACACTCCCTTTGGGTCAGGTACTACCTGGGATGATAACTGGACCGGCAGATACGTCACTCAGTCCATCTACCTACAATCTATTTTCATCCAGCCCACGCTCTCATATCGAATTAGTGATGGCGTATCCATTGGTGCGGGAATCATTTTTGCTACAGGGCACACAGACATTACCCGCGCAATGCCCGTGCAAAACAGCCAGGGTTTGGATGGGCATGCTGAATTGAAAGGCAAGGCTTCCGGCATGGGCTACAACATTGGCATCTCTTTAAAAGCCAGTGAGCAGTTGCATTTTGGCATTACGTACCGCAGCCGCGTGGACATGCGCGTGAAAGACGGCGATGTAACTTTTAGTAATATGCCCGCAGCCATAGCCGGAAATTTCCCCAACACCTCGTTTGATGCAACACTTCCCCTGCCCGAAGTATTGTCCGTGGGTGCTGCCTGGAAACCACTGAGTCGCTTCACGATTCAATTAGACTTTAACTTGGTAGGCTGGAAAGCATACGACTCTCTCGCCTTCAATTATGCGGATGAAGTCAATGGCAGCAAACGCACATCTTCTCCGCGCCTGTATCAAAATCGAATTGCCGCCCGTTTAGGAGGTCATTATCAGGCTACCGATGCACTCGCCATCATGCTGGGTGCTGCCTATGACCCTACTCCGGTACGCGATGGGTTTGTGTCTCCCGACCTCCCCGATGCAAACAGAATTATTCTTTCTGCAGGCCTGAGTTATAAGTTGGCTAAGAGCCTGAATTTGCTGGCCGCAGTTGAATATGTTAGTTCTGAAAAACGCCAGGCTACCTATGATGAAGCAGCCTTTGGAGGTACCTATCAGACAAAAGCCATTACACCAGGCATTGGCCTTACCTACGATTTCTAAACCATAGTCTTTCCGAAAAGCATTTTATACGATGAATTCCTATCGTCCTCTTTTACTTGCTGCCGGTGCTGCATTGGCACTTGGCGCTTGCAGGCCCAACCTCACACCGGCTCCTTATTCCAAGGCCAACTTAGATTTCACACGCTATGTGGCGGTGGGCAATTCACTCACTTCCGGGTATGCTGACAACTCCCTCTACCGCTCCGGCCAGATGGTTGCCTATCCATCCATGCTTTCCTGGTCCTTTAGCCGTATGGGCCCCAGCGACTACAAAGCACCCCTCCTACCCGGCGAATCCGGTTGGCCTTCACCGAAGCTCATCTTGGGTACTTCAACGGACATGATGGGCAACGTGTCCCTCGGCCCGGTATCTTATCCCAACCAATTAGACACAACGGGTAGCAGTATCAACATCGCAGCCCAAGGCCCCTACAATAACCTCGGGGTTCCCGGTATCCGCGCCATAGATTTCCTGAACCCCTTCTATGGCTTACTGAATCCCTACGCCACCCGTTTCTTCTCCTCACCCAATCCCCTGAAAGAACTGGATCGCATCAACCCCAGCTTCTTCACTATGTGGCTCGGGAATAATGATGTGCTCGGCTATGCCACCTCAGGTGGTGTCGGGAAAAGCAGCGGCGGCTCTCCTTTCTCCCTCGCAGACCGGGAGGCCATTTCCAGCACAGATTATTTCGCGGACGGTGTTGATTCTGCACTGAAGCACCTCATGGCAGACAGCAATGCACATGGCGCCATCATCAACATCCCCGATGTCACCAGCATTCCTTTCTTCAATACAGTTCCGTACAATGGTCTGGTATTATCCCGCCAAGGCCAGGTGGACTCACTCAACTTTGCTTACCATACCACCGGTATCAAATTCACCCTCGGAGCCAATCCCTTCGTAATTGAAGATAATACCGTACCCGTCATCCACCGCAGGCTGGCGCAGGAAGGCGAGCTGATTCTGCTCACAGTTCCTCAGGATTCCCTGCGCTATGCGGGTTGGGGCAGCATCAAACCCATTCCGGACCGCTATGTGTTGGATGCTGGAGAAATTCAGGCTGTCCATCAGGCCACATCCATCTTCAATGGCATCTTACACAGCCGCGCAGAAGCTCATGGACTCGCCTATGTGGACATAAACGCCTTCTTAAAATCTCTGGCTCCTGGCATCTTGTATCATGGTGTCAACTTCACTACTGAGTTCGTCCGTGGAGGCCTCTTCTCGCTGGATGGTGTACACCTCACCCCCCGTGGGTATGCCATGGTCGCCAATGAAATCTTACGCACTATCAACTACTACTACGGTGCCTCCCTTCAAATGGTAGATGTTAACGCCTACGATGGCGTGCGTTTCCCTTAGCAATCCGATGCATAAAGCAATGAGGCTGTCTCCACAAGAGGCAGCCTTTTTTTATCCGCTTCTGTTCATCGCCTGCCCCCCGACACATCGCAGTACCTAAGTTGACTCAAAAAAATAACAGGAAACAGGTGCTAGCCTGCCCAACCCTCACGGTCTAAGCTGCGGTATTGAATGGCTTCCGCCAGATGCTCCGGCCGGATTTCGTCTTTCCCATCTAAATCCGCAATCGTGCGCGACACTTTCAAGATGCGGTCGTAGGCGCGGGCGGAAAGATTGAGCCGTTCCATCGCCGTTTTCAGAAGGTTAGCACCTACCTGCGAAATCACGCAGACTTCCTTCAGCAACTTACTGCCCATCTGCGCATTCGCATACACACCGGGATGCTGCGCAAAGCGGGTTGCCTGCCGTTCCCGCGCTTGCAACACCCGCTCCCGCACGGTACTGCTTGGCTCCGAGCGTTTGCTACCCTCGCCACCAGCCAGTTCATTAAACGAAACCGGTGTCACCTCTACATGCAGGTCTATCCGGTCGAGGAGCGGGCCGGAGATTTTGTTGAGATAGCGCTGCACCATCACCGGCGAGCAGGTGCATTCCTTTTCGGGGTGGTTGTAGTAGCCGCAAGGGCAGGGATTCATACTGGCGATGAGCATGAATGAAGCCGGAAAATCTATGCTCACTTTGGCTCGCGCAATGCTCACACGACGTTCCTCCATCGGTTGCCGCATCACCTCCAGTACCGTGCGTTTGAATTCCGGCAATTCATCCAAAAACAAGACTCCGTTATGCGCCAGTGAAATTTCCCCCGGCTGCGGATTGCCGCCACCGCCAACCAGCGCCACATCAGAAATCGTGTGGTGCGGCGAGCGAAAGGGCCTTTGCGCCACGAGCGAAGCATTGGTAGAAAGTTTGCCGGCTACGGAGTGAATCTTGGTCGTCTCCAAAGCCTCTTGCAGCGAGAGCGGCGGCAAGATGGTGGGCAGGCGTTTTGCCAGCATGGTTTTGCCTGCACCCGGCGGCCCGATGAGGATGGCATTGTGCCCACCGGAGGCCGCGATTTCCAAAGCCCGCTTCACATTCTCCTGGCCCTTCACATCATTGAAGTCAATGTCGAAATGGGTTTGTGCTTCAAAAAATTCTTCGCGGGTATTCACCACCGTTGGCTGAATATCGCTGCGGCCATTCAGCAAATCCACTACCTGCCTGAGGTTTTCCACGCCATATACATCGAGGTTGTTCACCAGCCCGGCCTCTCGTGCATTTTGCTTTGGCAGAATCAGGCCTCTGAATTTTTCAGCCCGGGCTTTGATGGCTATGGGTAAGGCACCTTTGATGGGTTGCAAGCCGCCGTCGAGGCTCAGCTCGCCCATGATAACCAGGTCGCTGAATGAATCTGGGGGCACCTCGCCCGAGGCGGCCATCAGGCCTACGGCAATCGGCAGGTCGTAGGCGGCACCTTCTTTCTTGATGTCTGCCGGGCTCATGTTGATGAGCACTTTCGAGCGGGGCCGTTCGATGCGCGAATTGCGGAAAGCGGAGGCAATCCGGTCCAGGCTTTCTTTCACTGCGTTGTCCGGCAGGCCTACGATGTAGTAACTGGTCAAGCCTTGCGCGGCATCTACCTCCATCGTGATGGTCATGGCATCCACGCCATAGACAGCACTGCCAAACACTTTTACGAGCATGAATAATTCCAGTCTGAGCAGGTAAGATAGGTTCTTTTTGAGCTGGGCTAATGGTTTGTAAATCCCTTGCTTGTTTGCCTACCAACAGGGACTGAACTGTGCTTTTCTATAAAGCGTCCTGCTACCTTTGCCGCTTTCGAAAAAGAACTGTTTTGAACGTAGAGAAACCCAAAGGAATCCTGCTGGCAATTGGTGGTGCCGAGGATAAAGGAACGGACCTGGAACGAGGCATCATTGAAAGAAACCGGCTCAATTTTTTTGAATTAGGCATTCTGAGCAGCATGCTCGGCCTCATCGAAAATGGTGCGGTGCCCAATGTGGAATTGATTACTACTGCATCAAATATCCCCGATGAAGTAGCTGCAAATTATCAGAGTGCATTCTCCAAGTTGGGCTGTGAGCAGTTGGGGCATATCCGTATCCGCAACCGGGAAGATGCCTCCCACCCTGAATATCTTGAACGTCTGAAGCGCTGTAATTGCGTGATGTTTTCCGGCGGCAATCAACTCCGACTTTCATCCATTTTTGGCGGTACTGAATTTCTAGACTTGCTGTGCAGCCGGTATGAGCAGGATCATTTTGTGATAGGCGGCACCTCGGCTGGTGCTATGGCCATGAGCCGGACCATGATCTACGAAGGCAATGCCACCCGGGCGCATTTGAAAGGCGAAGTGAAAATCACGACCGGCCTGGGTTTCTTAGACGGAGTGATTATTGACTCTCATTTTGACAAACGCGGGCGCTTCAATCGCCTGGCACAGGCCGTGGCAGCACAACCCGGCGCCATAGGCATCGGACTGGGAGAAGATACGGGTGTCATCGTCCGGGATGGGCACCAGCTCACCGTGATTGGCAATGGCTGCGTGACCATCATTGACGGAAAAAACATTGATTACAACAACATCGCCGATGTATCGTTCGGGATGCCCATAGGGGTAGAAAACCTAATTGTGCACCTCATGAGCCAGGGCGACAGCTACGACCTTGAGTCGCGGAAGTTTGCCGGTGTGGAGGTGGTGGCGGAAGACTCCGAATAGAAACCCTCTTAGTTTCATTCCGTGAAAATCTACACCCAAAATCTGGTCAAGCGTTATGGTAAACGCACCGTGGTGGACCATGTGTCCTTCGAGGTGTCGCAGGGGGAAATCGTGGGACTGCTGGGGCCAAACGGGGCAGGTAAAACCACCTCTTTTTATCAGGTGGTGGGCTTAGTGAAACCGGATGAAGGCAATGTATTTCTGGACGACCTGAACATCACGAAGCTGCCGATGTATAAACGGGCCCGTATGGGCATCGGCTACCTCCCTCAGGAGGCCAGCATCTTTAGAAAGCTGAGTGTGGAAGACAACATCGGCGCGGTGCTGGAGCTGACGAAGCTGACGAAGGCAGAACAGCTTGCCCGTCGTGAATCTTTGCTGGAGGAGTTTCGCCTGACGCATGTGCGCAAAAGCCCTGGCGATGTGCTGAGTGGCGGGGAAAGGAGGCGTACTGAAATCGCCCGTGCGCTGGCAGTGGACCCCAAATTCATCCTGCTGGATGAGCCTTTTGCCGGCATTGACCCAATTGCGGTGGAAGACATCCAGACCATCGTGGCACGGCTGAAGTTTAAGAATATCGGCATCCTCATTACCGACCATAATGTGCAGGAAACTCTATCCATCACCGACCGGGCCTACCTGCTGTTTGAAGGGAAAATCCTGAAGGCGGGCACGGCAGAAGAATTAGCCGCCGATGAGCAGGTACGCAAGGTGTACCTCGGCCAGCAGTTTGTGCTGAAGCGGAAGGATTATCTGCTGGAAAGGTGAGGGGGCTTTCATAGCACGTGCACATTTATAGCTTTTTTACTGGGTTCTGAACATGACCGGCGTATCGTGAATTGTCGTTTTTAGCAAAGGATTCCTTATGCGAGTCACATGGTCAAGAGGCTGCTTGACATCCAACATTAGACGAGTATTTATTTAAGTCGGCGGTACGCAGCCTAGCTAATGCTACGTGCTCGGCCACTGGCTACCTTGTGTTAATCATATTTCCTTTCACTTCAAAAAAATCAACAAGATGCCAATTTCCACCCAACCATCTAATGAGGATGTTTCTGCCGAAAGCCAGCATGAATATTCACCCTTTAAGCAAGAGGACAAACATTATTTCAGCGCCTTCTTCAACCTTGCCGAGAATAACCTAAAAAACACGCTGGGGGAGTTTAAGCGTCGCACCGGTGGCAATGAAAATGACAAGGGGATGGGGATAATCAATAACTATTTCAAAGACAATTTATCACATGACGAATGGGAGCGTGGCGTCAAGCTATTGGCCTCCTACTTTCCGGTGATTGCGGCGCTTCATCCTCGCGTTGAAGATGAACCGAACGAAAATGACCGAAGAAGATTGTTTAGAAAGAGAATTGAGGGGTTGATTGTCCTAATCTCGGATTTGCGGAATTTTTACACACACTACCAGCACCCGCCGATAACGGTGGATTGCGAGGTCTTTGAACTCCTGGACACACTACTCCTCCATGCTACTCTGGATGTGAAGAAGCAGCGTTTCAAAACAGATAAAACAAAGCTCATCTTGAAAGAAAGCCTGAAAGAAGAACTTCAAAAAAAGTTGGATGAAGAAAAAGCGTATCAGGAAAAAAATAAAATTCCAGGGTGCCACAATAAGGAGCAAGTGCTGAACACCGTACTCAACAATGCATTCAAGCACCTTTTGTACAAGCCCAAGTCGCAAAATGGCTCAATAGGCGCTTTTCAACTGAAGGACTGTATCAAAGCATACTTCCAGGTCAATACATCAATTGACAATGTGCTTCCGGTACCACTTTCTCAAAGCGGCATGGTCTTCCTGCTTTCGCTTTTCCTCAGCCGGAAAGAGACGGAAGACCTGATGGGGAAAATGAGCGGCTACAAACGCAACGACGAACTGAAGTACATCGTCACGCGCTGGGTCTATACGAGCTATTGCTTTAAAGGTTTGAAGCATACCCTGAGCACCACGTTTACCAACGAAAGGCTGCTGGCTCAAATGGTGGACGTGCTCAGTAAAGTGCCAAACGAGCAGTACCGTCTTCTGGGCCAAAGCCACAAAGACGAGTTTCTGGAAGACATGAATGAGTACTATAAAGACAATGAGGAAAATGAAGAAAACCTGGAAAACTCACAAGTCATCCACCCCGTAATCAGAAAGCGATACGAAGACCAGTTTTCCTATTTCGCCCTGAGGTTTCTGGACGAGTTTGCCAACTTCCCAAACCTGCGTTTTCAGGTCTGCGTGGGCAATTATGTACATGATGCTCGCGAAAAGACGATCAATGGCATCAATCTGGTCACCAATCGGGTCATTAAGGAGCCCATCATGATTTTTGGAAAGCTTGGCGAACTAAGTACGCTTAAGGGCAAGCTCTTTTCGCGGTTGCGGGAAGCCAACGATTCATCAGCAGGTTGGGAAGAATTCCCCAACCCCTCCTATGCTTTTTCAGGCAACAACATCGGCATTTCCTTTCTCGACCCCAGGAAGCTCGGTATGATCGTGGGGCATCGGCAAATGCATGGTAATTACCCGGTGCGAAATGAATCTGGCAACAAGAAGACCCGGGAGAAGATCGTGAAGGAGTTGGACGTTAAGCTGAAGACGGGTTCGCCCTTCGCATATCTGAGCATTAATGAACTGCCGGCCCTGCTCTATGAATTACTCGTAAAAAAGAAAAGTAGTGAGGATCTGGAGCAGAGAATCATTGAAAAAATAAGCGCACAGTTTACAGGATTGAACAAGGACGAGTGCGACTTTCCAAATAAGAATATCCCGAAAAATTTACGCAACGACAAGTCCGATTTTCAAAGGGAGAAGCTCATCCGAGACCTGGAACGCGACATCCGCGAGACGGAAGAGAAACTTGCACTCATCGCGCAACATCGCAATGAAATAAAGATGGCGGAACAGAGGGGCGCCCAACCGGGCAAGCGGAAACGCCGCCATGTCTTTACGAAGGGTGAGCTAGGCAAAGAAGCGACCTGGCTGGCCAACGATTTTAAGCGCCACATGAATAAAGAAAATCGGAAAAGCTGGAAAGGCTATCAGCATGCCGAGCTACAACGTGTCATCGCCTTCTACTCCTCTAACAAGCCCCAGCTCATCAGTTTCCTCAAGCACAATCTCAACTTGGACAGTACCTGGGGCAAGACGGTGATGGGCGTCATCAACCGCCAAAATTTTTTCGAAGACTTCTACCAGGAATATCTCCAAAAAAGAAGCGAAATACTCAAAGATGCTTGTGCTATCGCCGAAAACCGGGGATTAGAAACGCATCTTATTAGTAAAGACCTCAAAAAGTTTTGGTCGTTTTATGACGGACAGCGGTATCGCCCAATAGATACAACAGCGCGCCGCAACAACATCCTGACTAAGCCGATCAACCTGCCGCGCGGCCTCTTCGACGATAAGCCCAGTTATATCAAGGGCGCCAATTGGTCGGAAGAAAAAGAACGTTTTGCAGACTGGTTCAACTTCTTCATGGAGCACCCCAGCTTCCAATCATTTTATGCCTTGCCACCTGACTGGAACGATGAAAACGTGCGGGAATTAGTGGAACGGGAATTGACCAAAAAGAAACAGGTAGCCGACAACGAAAGAAAATGGGAGCTCAGCCAACAACGCGAATACGTGCAACGGAAACTACAGAAAGACGTAGATGGGCAGAAGAAACAGGACCTGTTCCTGAAGTTGATGGCCGACCATATTTTTTCAACGCTCTTCAGGGGCCAAACCTTTGATGCAGCCCTTGGCGACCTATACCAAACCCGCAAAGAACGCCGTGCAACGGAAGCAGCCAGTTATGCCCAACACCAACGGCAGGCTGGCGACACAAGTCCAAACATCCGCAATGAGCGCTTTATCTGGAACCGCCCCGTCAAGCTTCGGCTTTTCGAAGGTCGTATCGTCGAAGAGGTCAAGATCAAAGATGTCGGCAAATTCCGCAAGCTGGAAAATGATGTGCGCATCAAAGAAGTATTGACCTACGACACCTGTTATTACAGCGCCTCCCTCAACCCAAACTGGAACACAAGTGGCCTCAATGAACGACCCAGCAATGCCATTAGCGAGCAGATAGCCGCTTACGAAAAAGTGCGTAGTGAAAGTCTGCTGAAGAAGTTGCAAGGTCTGGAAGCAAGCTTGCTCCAACTGCACGGCGGGGAGCAGGAAGAGGAGCCGGATGAATGGAAGGAAAATGGGAATCCCAGGTTCTGGAGGTACCTTGTCCATGGTTTGCTCTTGCACATGCCGGAACTGCCGGACGCTGAAAAACGCATGCTGAAAAATAACGGCTTGAATAACCTCAAAGTTTCAGAGCCGGGCGAATGGAGTCTGCCGGCCCAAAAGGCAAAAATCCTGATTATACTTCGCAACAAGTTTTCTCATAATCAGATGCCCACTAAAGCTGACTACGACTTCATTCAACAACTATATCCGGAGCCGAATCCGGGCTTATATGCAGCATACTTTGACAGGGTGGTTGGGAAAATCGTGAAGGAATTCCGTGAAATACTCCCAAGACTTCAATTGGGAACAGCCAACTAAAAAAGAGCAACTCAGAAAATGAACAATAAGCTCCTAACTTCGGTTTCGGCGGCCTTAAAACCCGCCGAACCATTGTCATACAATGGGCTTTTTAAAAGCCGTTGTAGAAGCCCTGTTTTTGAAGGGTCTTGACAACTACGGTTACGGTGATATTCGCCTGCCCCATGTTGTAGAAGCCCTGTTTTTGAAGGGTCTTGACAACGTCATTCATAATGTCAGTAAAAATATCGTCGTTGTAGAAGCCCTGTTTTTGAAGGGTCTTGACAACAGAAATTCATACAAATGCTTTGGCTGCGGAGTTGTAGAAGCCCTGTTTTTGAAGGGTCTTGACAACTCGGTTCCATGTGTAATGGCAGAACTTACAGTTGTAGAAGCCCTGTTTTTGAAGGGTCTTGACAACCATCACGCCACACATAAAAAGGCTGTGAAAGTTGTAGAAGCCCTGTTTTTGAAGGGTCTTGACAACCACCTCCTGAATCAAATCAATGGCTGCACTGTTGTAGAAGCCCTGTTTTTGAAGGGTCTTGACAACAAAACACATTGGTACGTTATATGGGCATCTGGTTGTAGAAGCCCTGTTTTTGAAGGGTCTTGACAACCGCAAAACGACGTACTTCAAATATTTACCATGTTGTAGAAGCCCTGTTTTTGAAGGGTCTTGACAACCCTCACCCCTTACACCCCGCACCCCTTAGTTGTAGAAGCCCTGTTTTTGAAGGGTCTTGACAACTCTTCCATTTCATGTTAGTTCCGTCAAA
The DNA here is from genome assembly GCA_018267625.1 of Bacteroidota bacterium. Taxonomy (GTDB): domain Bacteria; phylum Bacteroidota; class Bacteroidia; order Chitinophagales; family Chitinophagaceae; genus UBA1952. Next base: position 34,381 of record JAFDYC010000095.1, on the reverse strand, counting down.
CCGTTGTAGAAGCCCTGTTTTTGAAGGGTCTTGACAACTGAGGTACTGGATGGCGTACATAAGAGCCGGTTGTAGAAGCCCTGTTTTTGAAGGGTCTTGACAACTGAAGTGGTATCGTCAGTGCAACTTGCACCGTTGTAGAAGCCCTGTTTTTGAAGGGTCTTGACAACTGTTCAGCACAGGCATCCAGTCGCTCCGGGGTTGTAGAAGCCCTGTTTTTGAAGGGTCTTGACAACGCTTATACTAATTCAGCTCCTACCGCCTGGTGCGCCGGGGATGAGGGATGTATTGACCTGAAAAAAAGCTGAACAGCGAAATCCAGATGAACGGAGCGTCGCAACGGATGCTTCATAGTGAGCCTCTGGCTGACCCAATAAAAATTCACTTTGCCCAAGCGCACACAACCTAATAAAGCAAGGCGGCAGGCCGCTGCATAAAGCGTCCCCAACCGTATCTTGCAACGGAGGCTTGGTCTCTCTTTCGGGACTCTTCGCTACATGGGTATTTTCTCTCCGGCACTGAAAGGCTTTATGCGACTTCGCCAAAGCGCGATTGACAATTTTATTGGTTCGCCGTATGATAGTCAGCTCAAAGAATTTCACTCCTTAATTGGCTCGGCTCAATACACAGAATGGGGGAAGGCGCATGATTTTGACTCGGTGAATACGATTCAGGATTTTAAGAAAGCCTGCCCGCTGACAGACTATGAGGTGCTGAAACCCTACATCGAGCGGACTATGCAGGGGGAGCAGAATATCCTTTGGAATACGGACATTACCTGGTTTGCGAAAAGCAGCGGGACGACAAGCGATAAAAGCAAGTTTATCCCTGTGAGCCGGGAGGCTTTGGTGGACAACCATTACTTAGGTGCCCGGGATGTGCTGGCCTTGCATTTCGGAGAGTTTCCGGACAGCAGGCTGATGAGCGGAAAATGCTTAGTGATTGGCGGCTCGCACCAGGTGAACCAACTGAACGAGCAATCCTACTTCGGCGACTTGTCGGCGGTGATGTTGCAGAATATGCCTATCTACACCCAGATGGTGCGAACACCTAAGCTGGACATAGCGTTGATGAATGAATGGGAGGAGAAGATTGAAGCTATGGCGCGGGCTACGATGCAGGAAAATGTGAGTTTCATTGCAGGCGTACCTACCTGGACTATCGTGCTGGTGAAACGCATCTTTGAACTGGCCGGCACACGAGACCTGCGGAAGATCTGGCCCAACCTGGAATTGTATATCCATGGCGGAGTCAGCTTCACACCCTACCGGCAACAGTTTCAGCAATTCATTCCCGGTCGGGGCATGCACTACCGCGAAACCTATAATGCCTCTGAAGGTTTTTTCGCCGCACAGGACAACACCCGCACGGAAGGCATGTTGCTCATGCTGGCTCATGGCATTTTCTATGAGTTTATGCCGATGGAAGAGTATGGGAAAGCAGAGCCGCAAACAATTAGTCTTAAAGAGGTGGAGCTGGGAAAGAATTATGCCCTGGTGATTTCAACCAATGGAGGGCTGTGGCGCTATATCCTGGGCGACACCATCCAGTTCACTTCATTGCATCCGTTCCGCATACGGGTGAGTGGCCGGCTGAAGCATTTTATGAACGCCTTCGGCGAAGAGGTGATCGTGGACAACTCAGATGCAGCCATTGCCGCTGCCTGTAAAGAAACCGGCGCGGTGGTCAATGATTATACTGCGGCCCCCGTGTATATGACTGGTGCCAGCAACGGCGCACATGAATGGCTCATTGAGTTCGAATATTTGCCCGTGCCCTTGGAAGCCTTTGTCGGCTGCTTAGACCGGCAGCTCCAGGCCATCAATTCCGACTATGAGGCCAAACGACATAAAGACATTGCCCTGCGCCCGCCCATCGTGCATTGTATGCCGCCCGGCGGCTTCAACCGCTGGCTCAAGGACAAGGGAAAATTAGGAGGGCAACACAAGGTGCCCCGGCTTTCCAATGAGCGAAAGTGGCTGGAAGAAATGCTGAAATATGCTGCTTAGGCTTCTGAATCCCGGAGGCTGGCATTGAGGCTTTCGATATAAGCGAGCAACTCGCGGCGCCCCATTCCTTTAATCGTGCTGGTGATGAAGTTTCGGGGGATAAATTCCCAATCTTCTTTCATACGGTTGACGAATTGCCGTACGTGGGCCGACACTTCGCGCTGGGTGCTTTTATCGGCTTTGGTGAACACGAGGTTGAAAGGCACTTCCCATTCACCTAGTTTTTCGAGAAAGGCGATGTCCGCAGCTTGTGGGTTGTGGCGGCTATCAATAAGTACAAAAAGGGTAATCAAGCTTTCACGCTCATTGAGGTAGGCGGCAATCATACGTTCCCATTCCGAACGCTGGCTTTGGGAACGTTTGGCATAGCCATAGCCGGGCAGGTCCACGAGGTACCAATCGGTAATTTTTCCGGCAGCATTAGCGCTGCGGATGCTGAAATGGTTGATGAGGGTCGTCTTGCCCGGAGTGCCGCTGACCTTTGCGAGGTTTTTCTGGCCCGTCAGCATATTGATGAGCGAGGACTTGCCTACATTACTGCGGCCGATAAAGGCATATTCCGGACGGTCGGCCTTGGGGCAGCCTGCGGGTTTTACGGAAGAAATGAGGAATTGTGCGGAGCGGATGTCCATGAGGTAGCGTTCGTGCTTTCTGAGCGCCTGCTGCTGCGCGTACCTTCACGCCCGAATCATGGATGGAAAGCCAACGCAGGTCGTGCCCGATGCGGCTTCAAAACTAAGCAAGAAGGAACAGGTGGCCGGCATGTTTGATGGCATTGCCCCGCGCTACGATCTACTCAATCATCTGCTCTCTTTAGGCATTGATAAACGCTGGCGCAGAAAAGCGATTCGTAGCATAGTAGCGGCAGAGCCTCGTCAGATACTGGACGTAGCTACCGGAACCGGTGACCTAGCCGTAGCCGCTTCAAAACGTTTTCCGCAGGCTAACATCACCGGGGTGGATATTTCCGCAGGCATGCTGGAAATAGGCCGGAAGAAGATGGCGGAGTTCGGGCTTTCGGAACGGGTCGTCCTGCTTCAGGCAGACAGTGAACAATTGCCCTTTGCTGAAAAGGCCTTCGATGCGGTCATCTGTGCGTATGGCGTACGGAATTTTGAACACCTGGAAGCAGGCTTGCAAGAGATGTGTCGCGTGATGCGGCCCGGCGGACGACTGGCCATACTGGAGTTTTCGAAGCCTAAGGCTTTTCCTTTTTCACAGCTCTATCGCTTTTATTTCCGCTTTATCCTGCCCTTTGTGGGGCGCATGGTTTCGCGGCACAGTAAGGCATACACCTATCTGCCGGAATCGGTAGCTGCCTTCCCGGAAGGGGAAGCCTTTTTAGAAATCCTGAATCGTTGCGGTTTTTCGCAAGCCAAAGCAAAGCCGTTGAGTTTTGGGATTACGACACTGTATGTGGCCGTGAAGTAGCTGATCGTATTTTCCGAACTATTGCTAATAGGGGTCCTCCTATAATCTTAAGTATTATTGATATCACAAATGCCATTTCCTAAATGCGCATAAAAATTTGATTTGCAATGCCGCAAATTCAATTCTTGAGTTCAGTGCTGATTTAGGTTCGTTAGTCAATTGCAAAAGAATGGGTTGTTAACAGGTAATTCTCAACATAAAACGGGAATTCGTGACAAATTTGCGACCATACAAGCTATTATTTTAAATTAAAAGAATAATACATACGCAAAAAATAAACATTAATATAACTCATGCAAAAAACAATTACTATTAAATTTTCCAGACTGGCGGATGGATTCAGGTTAGCTTTCCTCATTCTGGTGGCCATCTCACTCCAAATTAGTGTGCAGGCCCAGGCACCTACCTCACTTTCCTACCCAAGTCCTAATGCATTTATTGCTAATGAAAGCAACGTGTATTTGGCACCCACTGTGTCGGGTGCAGTAAGCAGTTATAGTGTTTCTCCTGCACTACCATCAGGTATCAGTTTGAATACTTCTACAGGCGCCATAACAGGAATACCTACCACAGCAGCCACGCAGAAAAGCTACGTAGTCACTGCCACCAATGCAAGTGGAAGTACCACGTTCCCAGTCGTTATTACGGTGACCAGCACCACCTTCGACAACAACAATGCAAGGGTATCTTTTCTGGATGCACATAGGACATTCAAAGTGGGAAATGGTCAATCTGTGGGGGACATAGCGCTTTATGACAGTGTAGCGGTCATAGGAGGGCAGGCTATTGATTGCATTGTCAAGACGGTTGCAGTCACCAATGTGAGCAGTTGGAAGGCCTATGATCAAAATGCAGCTTCGGGGAGTGGTTATTCTAATAATTCGGATTCATTCTTTTCACCACAGATATCCTTTAGCGCTGCAGGAAGCATTCGTTTCAGCTTTCAGTTTATTATGGGGGGTACATACAACAACAGCACCTACGCAGGCACTAATGTGGCCCTTCAGCACGTGAAGGCAAACACATATGATATTGACGGAAACGGAAATTCCGGATCGAATCAGTACAATGAATTTATCGGTTTCTCTTCGAGTGAATTAGGCTCCGGTACAACGATAAGCACTCCGACTTATAACAGCACTACCGGACTAACCCAATTTGCTTCGAGTACCAGTGCGAATACGACCAACATTCTGGATGATAATACCCGCATACGGCTGAGTTATGATGCGGTTAGCAATTTCACTTTCATTGTGGGTGCCGGGGCTTCGGGCTCTGCCTATTTTTTCATTGATTTTAGCGTCGGGCCAACCTTTAGTTCATCAGTTGCCACTACCCCACCCACATTAGACCTCAATACATCTGTATCTGGTTTGGGAAATGGGGGCACAGGCTGTTCCAGTGCACTCTCATTCACGGCTTCCGGGCAGACAAATTCTGCTTCAGGAACGAACCTGAGTGAGTTGCGCATCAGCTATAATAATAGTAGTAGCAACCTGCCCGATGGTTCGAACGAAGAGCTGCTTATTAATGGTTATTCATCGGGTACAGGAACGCATTCCCTAAACTTCGCCAGCAATGGAAGTAGTAGCGTTACGGTAGGCGGCGTGTCTTACACGATTACGAAAACGGTATCGGGCTCTACCAATACCATAGCATTCACTAATGGCAGCACATTCACACAAGCTCAAGCGGAGACATTATTGGATGCCCTTCGGTATAACAACAGCAAAACCTCACCTACCAATGGCGAACGGAAGTTTACGGTGAACATCCTAAACACATCATTCATGAGCCCAGATGCTCCGTTTACTGCTAACCTGAATTGTGTAGCGATCTCGGGCAATGTATTTCATGATATAGATGGACTGAACAACAATACCATTGATGCCAGTGCTGCGGGTAATACCGGTACGGTCACGGGGCAATTTGCTGCTGGTACTACTAGTGGTGTTTATGTCGTGATTACGAATGCTTCAACGAACACTGTGCTGAATACTGTGCCCATCAGTGCGGGCGGCAGCTTCACTTTCGGACGTCAAGACCCGGGTGAGTACAACATCTTCATCAAGTAATACTGCCACACCAGGTACGACCGTTACAGCCGCCACGTATCCTTCCCTAAGTGGTGAGACGTTGAAATCAGTGGGTGAAAATCTGGGCTCCGGGACTGGTCAGGATGGTCAAGTTGACGGGAAGCTTCGCGTTACATTGGGCTCAATGCCTGTGGCAAATGCCAATCTGGGCCTCGAGCTGGCCCCCACGACGAGTAACTACACTTTCGGCAATCAGCCCAACCCGGAGGGCTACAACTACTATACGATTCCTGTTTCCGGCTTCACGGGAACAGATGCCGACGGAAGCGTGCAATCACTTGTTATCTCCAGCTTCCCCGCGAATGCCAATTACCTCAAAGTAGGCAGCGTCATCTATACCAACGGAGGCACCTGCCCGCCACAATCAACCTGTACCTCCTGGCCAGGAACCGTAACGACAGCGTATAGTACAGTGGGCAGTATCGCCGTTGACCCCTCTGCCAGTGGAAACACGACCGTCACGCTTTCCTATTCCGTAATAGACAACGGGAACCTGGGCAGCAACGCTGGTTCGACAAGTACGATTACCATACCCTTTATTGCTCCGGCATCTCCTATTACTGTGAGTGGGGAGGTCTGGAATGATGACAACGGTAATGGCACTCAGGATGCTGGAGAATCAAATAGTAATGCTGCTTCTTCCGGGCAGACACTTTATGCCATGCTGGTTCAAAAAACGAATACCTATTCGGGTTCGAATACCATTCTATCGTCCGTAGGAGTGGCTTCGGGCACGGGCCTTTATTCTTTCAGTAGTGTTCCAAACGGCAATAGCTACGAAATACGAATTGCATCGTTGGCTTCAAAACCTGCTGATGGCAGCGCATGGAGTAGTATCACCCCTGCATTGGCATCTGGATACACCGGTGTCAGCACTTACGATGGCAGCACCATTTCTGCAAACCAAAACACAGTGAATTTGGTCAATGACCTGGGAACAGTAACCGGCGATAAAAGCAATATCAATTTTGGTATTGAACAGATCCCGGTGGCAGATGCCAAGACATTTACAACCCCCAACAATGCCTTCACGAAGGATGCCAGTATCACCATCTCCGGCAATCCGAGCTATAGCATTTTAGCCAGCAGTACCTCGCTAAATGGTTCCAACCCCCGGTCTCTGTCGGGCACCGATGCGGAAGATTGTTCCAGCACTTCTTCCTGCACGACAGGTAAGAAATTCAAAATAAACAGTATCAAATCCAACACTCTGCTCTACTATTTTGATGGCAGCACCTGGCAGCCTGTTTCAGCCAACCAGGCAATCAGCAATTTCACGCTGAGCAATCTTCGGATTCATGGTGAACAAGGGCAAGGGAACACTTCCGGTACCTCCCTGGGCTTCAGTTATAGCCTCGTGGATGCAGCCGGTGTGGCATCCAGCTCAGTAAACTATTCCATACAGTCCGTATCTCCCTTGCCCATTTCGCTACTCAGCTTCGAGGCAGAGACACAACATTGCAAGGCATCAATCAGTTGGAGCGTCGCTTATGAGCTCCAGGCATTGGGCTATGAATTGCAGCAAAGTCAGGATGGTGCTTCGTATTCCTCACTAGCCTTCGTTGCCGCAACAAACAAAGAGGGCAAGCACAACTACAGCCTTTCCGTTTCGCTACCTGAACCTGTGACTTTCATTCGCCTCAAACTCATGAATCAGGATGGGAGCTTTGACTTCAGCAACACCCTGCGCGTAGAAAGCAATTGCTCTGTTCCAGGCAACGTACAGGTATATCCAAATCCGGCTAACAACAGCATTCGCCTGGATGGTATCACCAGCGGTAGTATCGCCCGGGTAAACTCGATGGCAGGTAAGACGATTTTGGAATGGTATCATGTAGCCAATGGGCAAACATGCTCCATTGAATCATTAGCTCCTGGCTGCTATTTATTGGAAGTGATTGCACCTGATGCAAGTACAAGCCGTATCCGCCTGATGAAACAATAGAAATAGCGGGTATTCCTGGTATCTAAAAGAAGCCGTCCCATAATAATGAGGCGGCTTCTTGGTTTTAGAAAGGTAAAAGAGCGAACTACGAAATCGTGTGGCTTTCCAGAAACTTCGCCAGGTTCCGTACCGTCTTCTCCGAGTTTTTCACGAAGGGATTGGTAGCATCCCACACATAACCCGCCAGCACCGAGCATATTTGGTTCATCAATTTTTGGTCGCGCTGGGGCGAGAAGAAAATCTTGAAGAGGGTGCCGTCATACCAGGTATCTACGAAGACCCGGAACACCTCTACGCCGGTCTCCATGAAATGTTGGTAGTCTTCTTCCCAGTCCACTTGTTCGCCTTTCAGATGCCGGGCGACAAGATGTGCAGCCCGCTGTGAAGAAACACTGGCCAGGGTGACGCCCGAAGAAAAAACGGGATCCAGGAATTCAGTCACATTGCCGGTGAGCACATAGCCTTTCCCATAAAACTTGTCCGTGCTGGTACTCCAGCCTTGCAGTACACGCGGCTCCGGCCACACCATTTCCGGCTCACGGAACCGGATGGCCATTGAAGGTTCCGCACGAAGCATCGCTAAAAATTGTTCCGTTTTTGTGCCGGGATAAGCCTCGAAAAATTCAGGGCTGCCCACATAGCCTACTGAAGTGGTGCCGTCCGAAAAGGGGATGACCCAAATCCAGGTGTCCGGGTTGTGGACAATGATGATGATACGGTCCGGTTCTGTCACTTCGAGGCGGTGCGGGTCTTGTATGTGCGCAAACAATGCGCGGCGTGTATGCTGGGTGCTGGGTTTGTTGAGGCCGAAGAGTGTGGGCAGGACGCGGCCATAGCCTGAAGCATCCAGGATGAAGCGTGCCTGAATGTTTTCCAGGCTGCCGTCCTTGAGTTTAATCGTGGTGTGGGAGCTGCCATCTTCCTGGATGTTTACGGCAATCACTTCAGCCTCATAAAGCACTTCAATGCCGCGGGCGCTACAACAATCCGCCAGTTTTTTATCGAAGTCGGCGCGTTTCACCTGCCAGGTCCAGCTCCAGCCTTTGGTGTGTTGGTTGTCGAAACTGAAATCGCAAAGCTGATCGCCCCACACGAATTTGGCGCCGTTCTTATCCTGGAAATGGCAGTCTTTGACTTGATCTAAAAAGCCTGCTTCATCCAAGGCTTCCATGCAGCGGGGCAGCAGGCTTTCGCCAATTTGAAAACGGGGGAACAGTTGCTTTTCCACGATGAGCGCCTTGAGTCCTTGTTGCTGCATGATGCCGGCAGCAATGGTTCCGGCAGGGCCGGCTCCAATGATTAGCACGTCAATATCCTGATGGCTTGTAGCGTTTTTTTCCATGTGGGAATTTTCAGTTTTCGATGTTTGGGCAAGGTAAAGCCACTACTCTTATAGTTGTTATTCTACGGATGCAGGTAGTCACTTTTTATCAACCGTTCCGCCTACTAGCCGAAATGCAGATTCGTGCGTCTGACACAGTTTTTTCAAAATCCTGAGTTGGATTTTATGGTCTGCGTAGGACACAGCATCTTGTTGAATACCCCGCTGAATTGTTCCGGTGGGAACAGACTACTGCCATTTTGATCCGAATCATAAAAGGTGCCTTTGCACTGTTGAGCAAAAAAGAACGGAAGCATCTGTGTGGCCTGATTGGGTTCCATACGGTAGTGAGTATGGCAGACATTGCCGCACTGATTTTACTCCTGTCTTTAGTTCATTATTATTCGACTAACGCATCCCAACATACGGGGTTTGCCGGCTCTGTATTCCAATATTTAAGCAGCATTCATTTCCTGCTTCCGCTCGTATTCGTCTTAATGATTTTCCTGCTCAAAAACTGGTTAGCCTTTCAAGCTTCCAGGCTGCACTATGGCTTCATTTATGGCACCGCTACGCGCATCTCAAAGGAGCGCATGCAGCAATATCTGGATGGAAGTTTTAACGCATTTACGCGGCATAAATCTTCTGTGCACGTGAGTAGCATCAGCTACCAACCCGTTGAGTTTTGTACTTACCTGTTGTCCGGGATGCAGCAATTAGCAACCGATTTCACCCTGACGATGGTCGCCATACTTGCCATTCTCCTGTATAATGCCCAACTGTTTGCGCTCCTGATATTCGTGCTCGTTCCGCCGGTGACTTTGTTTGCGCTGTGGTCCAAACGGCAGTTGAATGCAGCACGCAGGCAGGTGAAAGAACGATCTGAAAATGCCATCCAACATTTGAATGAGGCATTGGCTGGCTATATTGAAAGCAATGTCTATGGCCGGAAATCTTTTTTTATCAATCGCTTTTTTGAAAGCCAAAAAGGATTGGCGGACACCCTTTCGGAGCTTCAAGTCACTCAGGCATTACCCCACCGGCTGATGGAAGTTTTTGCCGTTGTCGGCTTGCTGGCACTCATTGTCTTCAACCACTACAGCGGTAGTTCCAACATGGACCTGTTGAACATCGGCGCTTTTCTGGCAGCAGCCTATAAAATCATCCCGGGCATCACACGAATAGCCAATACCACGGCGCAAATGAAGATGTATGCTTATACAATCGAAGGCAAGCCCGAACCAAGTCAGGCTCTTCTGCCGGCGCAAAAGCCAGAGCCTATCCAAAGCATCAGCTTCAGGCAGGTCTCTTTTAGCCGGGCGCATCAACAGGTCTTGAGCCATTTCAACATGCAGCTTGAATGCGGCGATTTTGCAGCCATTTCTTCTGATTCCGGCCGGGGGAAAACCACTATACTAAACCTGCTACTCGGGTTTCAGAAGCCCGACAGCGGAAGGATTTATTTCAATAATCAGCTCTGTCCTGAAGCGAGTCGAAAGAGCTTTTGGCCACAGATAGCGTATGTAAAACAGCAGACTTTTCTGTTTCATGCGAGCATTTTGAAGAACATCACCTTAGCAGACACAAGCCCGGAGCCGGACAAACTCCGTATTGCTATTCAACTGGCAGGTCTGGAAGATTTTATCGCCCAGTTCCCGGAAGGACTGGAAAAAATTATCACGGACGGAGGGAAGAATATCAGCGGCGGGCAGGGACAACGAATAGCATTAGCCAGGGCTTTCTACAAAGAATCCAGCCTGCTGCTGCTGGATGAGCCGTTCAGCGAGCTGGATGCAACAACAGAGCAGCACATGCTAAAGACCTTACGAAGCTGGGCGGATTCAGGGAAAATAGTGGTGCTCATCACCCACAACAAAACAAGCCTTACTGCCTGCAATAAGGTGTTTACACTCCATGCCTGACACCCTGATTATTCTCACACCAGCCTTTGCTGTGAATGAACAGGAAAACTGGCTCCCCGCCCAGTCCGTATTCATCCGAACGCTGAATGCAATGTATCCGGAACTCGAAGTAGTCATCCTCAGCTTTCGCATTCCACAAACACCCGGACTCCGGTATTCATGGTATGGAAACTCCGTGGTGGCTTTCGGTAACGAACGGCGTAATAAGCTGAACAGCATCTTGCTTTGGCGGCAGGTCTGGCAGGAATTGAAGCGCATCCGATCGAGGCGAAAGATCTTGGGCATCTTCAGTTTTTTCTGCGTGGAATGCGCCTTCGTTGGGCACTATTTCGCACGGAGATACCACTTGAAACACTACATATGGGTCCTGGGGCAGGATGCACGGGAAACAAACAAACAAGTAGCACGCATCCGTCCAAAACCTGAAGAACTTATTGCTATCTCCGATTTCCTGATTCGCGAATTCCAACGAAGCCATGGCCTCCGTCCGGCGTATATGATTCCTCTGGGAATTAACACGCAGCTTTTCCCATTAAAACCCGGACTACGCAGCATAGATATTCTGGGAGTAGGCTCACTGAGTCCCATCAAACGCTACGATATTTTCATTGAAATCCTGGCCGAAATCGTGCAACAAAACCCAGAGGTTCATGCGGTGCTTTGCGGTAGTGGCAGTGAGCGGGCAAAGCTTCAGGCACTGATTTCAAAACATAAGCTGGAACGCAACCTTAGGCTTTTGGGCGAATTGCACCACGATGAAGTGCTCCTACTCATGGGCCAAAGCAAGCTGTTGCTGCATCCATCCGAATATGAAGGCTACGGCATGGTTTGCGCCGAAGCCCTTTATGCCGGTGCACAAGTCATTAGCTTTTGCCAGCCGATGGATTTACCAATTCCACATTGGCATATTGTAGAAAACAAGGAACAGATGAAGGAATTGGCCCTGGACCTGCTTCGACATGCCAACCTGGAACACAGCAGCGTCCTGACTTTCGAAATGCAGGAAAGCGTCCGTCAGGTCCTGCGACTCTTTGGATATGGTTCCGAAAGCCTTTCCTGATCCTTGCGTTGCATTAAGGCAATTGCTTGTTGAAAAACGGCTTCTGCCCGGATGCGGGTCATGCAATAATTCTTCCGGTTTCCGGTATAGGGGCAGGCAGGTAGCAGGCAATTGCCACAGCTCAAATCAGACGAATCGAAAAAGGCTGTGTGTGTTCCCAGAGGTTGCGACCAAATACTACGGGAAGCCCCGAACAAGGCCAAAGTAGGAATACCCGAAACCCAGGCCATGTGCATCAAACCCGAGTCTTCAGACAATACCAAAGCACAGCACTGCAAAATGGCGAATGCCTCAGAAGGCTTTGTCTGGCTCACCAGATTGATGAGTCGGTCTCCCAAACTGGCTTTTAAATATGCTGCAGCCGGGGCAATTTTTTCAAGGCCCAAAAGCACAAACTGAACCTTAGGGAACTGAGCCAGGCAACGTTGCACAAACGCCACATATTCCTCCATCGGCCAGTTACGATTTTCAAATGCACCGGCAGGGTTGAGGACGAAAAGCATCGAAGATTCATCCCAGCCATTCGCCTTGAGTAGGGCATGTGGATCAAAGTCGCCTTTTAATGTAAAGCGGGTGACTGCTTTTGAGGGATGGAGCGCCAGAGCATCAATAGCAGCACGGGTGCGCTCGCCCGCCGGTGCAGGGGAAAAACGGTCGAAAGAAGTCCAGGCTTTCGGGGCAAGCAGTTTGCGTAAAAAACGACTCAGCCGATTGTTTTGTAAATCAATAACGGCATCATAGCGACGCAACCAAAGCTTTGGCAACATCAGGAGCGCGAACAAGGCTTGCCTTTTGAAACTCCTCCCCCCAGCGAGTGCATATACCTTCCGAAAAAAGTCAACATGCCGGGGAATATCTGCTACTTCAACTCGGGTCAGGAAGTCAAGTTGCGTTCCTTCGGGCAGTGACTGCCGAAAACCTTGCAGGTAGGGCAAGGTGATGACAACATCACCCATTGCCTGAAGCCGGATGGCCAAAATCCTTTTGGGAGCGGTTTCCGATTTCCAGGGATGAGCCATAATCCCTTCATGGGCCTTCTGAGTCTTTCTCCTGAAATCTGGCTGTACCTTTTTCAGGCCATGACGCGCAGCTTTCAGATAGGGGTTAGATCCGGTCAGCACCTTCCAGCAAGCGAGCAACGCAGGACGAAGGAAGGTATGTTGCCCTTTGAGAAAAAAAACAAAGAAGTTGCCCCATAAAGACCAGAACAACCAAAGCCTGTTCGCTGAAGCGGCACTACGGCCCGTCCGGATAAAGTAGTCTAAAGCCAGTGCTCTTCGATAATAGCTCAGCTCTTTTTCCAGGCGCCCCTGTGCTTCCTGATGATGATAAACATAAGCCTCGGGAAACACATGGATAGCCCGGTCAGGGAAGCCCATAGCCACACCGTAATTGTCGCCAATACCATGCGGATCCAACACTTCGTCGAAGGCAGAAGCCAGGAGCCATTCACGCCGGATGATCGAGGCCCCCAAGCCATATACCGGGGTGATAAAGCCTGTTGTTGAAAAGTGGGTGAGCACGGGCCAGCCTGATTTTGCAATATGGTTGCCTCTTCGCTGGTAGCGTGTTTTGATGCGTTGAACAAGCCTGTTGTTTGAAGAGCATTCGATACGGCCCCAAATGCTTAATCCGAAGAGCGACTTTAGCACGAGTTCTTTTCCGGAGCGTATGGGATAAGTCCCAACCCATCGTTCCTTTTCTACCTGGAGCACAGTGCCTGAAATTGCGCCAGCCTCTGGGTGAGCTGCTGCATACCCAACGAGCTTTATTAAATAATCAGCGGGCATTTCGATATCATCATCGCATAAAAAGACCCAGGGGGAAGCTGCTGCATGAATGCCCATGTTACGCTGAATACATACTGAAGGCTCCGAACGTAAATACAAGATGTTCAAAGCATGGAAAGCTGCTAAGTTTTCGGGAGGCAGGGGCATATCACTTGCGTCCACGATGATGACTTCATGAATAGGATGCTCAGAGTGGAGCAGCCCCGTCAACAAAGCAACTAAGCGGGAATGCCTGTTGCACGTAGGAATGACCACGCTGAGCTGCATCCTACATCTTTTGCATGGTAATCATGAAATGGTCGCCCCAGTTGCGAAAGGGTTTTCGATGGGCGAGCCGAAGCTCCCAGGTTTCTAAGCTGCGAAAGAGTCCCGGATGTTTTTCCGCAAATTGCTCCAGGTAGGGTGGCGGGATGGCAAGGCCAAGCGATTTTAAACTGCAAAGCCGGTATTGTTTCTCCATTTGCCGGACGATGTAGCCGGGGTTGTAGTAATAGCATTGGAACGGGAGTCCTTCAACCCGGGCCGTTAGGCCTCCTTTTTTTAATCGCCGAAAGGCTGTCTTAAAAAATCCACGAAAAATCAGGGCAAATTCCCAGGGGCAAATTCTGGGCATCAGCACGAGCGTAAAGTATCCTCCCGGCTTCAGTAATCCGTCTATGTCGTGCAGCACTTTGTCTAGCCGGTCCGTGCAATTCAGCCCGCCGAAGTTGGAGAAGACATAGTCAAATTGCGGATATAGTCCCAGCACATCCAGATTCAGGAATGACAAGTGGCGGGTAGTTACGGAATGCTGCAACTGATGCTGAGACAGGTTTGCCTGCAACTGGGCAATCATACCTTCTGCATTATCGGTAGCCAGCACCTTCAGGCCCTTTTGGGCAAGAAACATGGCATCCATTCCGGTTCCGCAATTCAATTCAAGCAGGTAGTTCTCTGCTTTCACGAAACGCAATAGTTCATCATACACCCTATGGCGCATCCAGCGTAAGGTGCTGTTATGTTCGTCAATATGATCGAAGACGGGCGCCTGTTTTGAAAATGCGGCATTCGTTAGCTGTTCCTGAAGGGTAGCCGTCATGACCGTAAAATTTTTTGTTGCTGCAAGTCCCGCAAGGCGTACAGGGGCATCTTCAGAATGGATTTCAGGTTTAACTGTGCAGCCTGTTGCCGGTTTCTGATTCGGCGATAAAAAGTGTGTACATACCGGTGTAGCTTTTTGTAGAACTCGGGGCCATAGGTGCCTTTAAACATCATGGCTAAATCGTCGGAGTCACTCCAATTGGCTTTGCGCTGTAGGTCTTCCTTCACTTTTTCATAGAATCCTGTGCCCGGCAAAGGGTAGGAAATAGACACCCCGATTTCTTCAGGCTTTAGATTGCGCAGCAGGTTTAGCGTGAGGCGGATGTCATCCTTTGTTTCTCCCAGGTAACCGAACTGCAAAAAGAGAGCGGTGCGAATCTTCCGTCGTTTCAACTGCGCTACGGCTTCTTCAATTTGGGCAATCGTGATGCCTTTATTCATTGCATCTAATATCTTTTGAGAGCCGCTTTCGGCGCCCATCCACACCGTCTCACATCCTGCTTCGGCCAGCGCATCTACCTGCTCATCGTTCAGCAGCAGGTCGGCACGGCTTTGGATTTTGAAACGGATTTTCATACCCGATGATTTGAGCAGGGTCGCGAAATGGGCAACCCATCCGGGCTTGAGACCAAAAATGTCATCGCAAAACCAGATATGGTCAAATGCATAGTGATGATGAAGCATGTTCAGCTCTTGCAACACATGCTCCGGACTTCGCGCATGGTATCGGTTGCCATAGATTGGTTTTGCACACCAATTGCATTTGAATGGGCAACCGCGGGTTGTGTTCATGTTGATGGAGAAGTATCCTTTGCTGCGCATCCAGGCTTGCCGATAGGCATCCAGATCCACGAGGTCCCAGGCTGCAAAAGGCAACGCATCCAGATCACGCATCACCGGGCGCGGTGTGGTACGGCAAATCTGACTTCCGGCACAATAAGCCAAACCAGATATAGTATCCGCCAGAACCTTTTGATTGCGGATTTGGTTGCACAGCTCCAGTAGGGTTTGTTCGGCTTCTCCCAGCAGGATGAAATCGGCACCTTGCATGAGATACCCGTCATAATGATCTGTTGAATCCGATGAGGAAACCAGGACCACGCAACCAGCTTGCTTAGCTAGTCTGATCATTTCAAATGCTGCCTCGCGCATATTGGTCAGGCACATTTTAGTGAGGTAGTTAAAGCCATCATCATAAATCACCAGGATGTCCGGCTGATAACTTTCGAGCGTAGAAACAATTTCATTGGGGCTGTGCCGGAACATCACGTCATGCAGCATCACGTCAAAGCCATGTTGGCGCAGCCAGGCTGCAGCTACGAGGGTGCCTAATGGTGCATACGGTTGCATGGCGTTCCATTGTTTCTCATCAAAACGCAGGTAGTAGGAATGGCTGAATAGGACGCGCATGAGAATATCAGAATCCTGTAGAATTAAATACAGCCGCCAGCGTATTGAGCTGTTGCCCCGCTGGAAAGGAATGTTGAACCTGTCTTGGGTCGTGGGGCTTATCTAAGGCCTCGAGCACTTTCTTTTGGTAATTCAGGTGATGGTTCTTGGAAATATTGAGTCGTGTCTTAAAAGCTTCATTGTAATCGTGCATGGGATAGCCCCGGTTGGCCCATTTCCGGCGCCATTTGTAGTCTGTGAGTTGCATCAGCCATTTATTCAAAACACTTGGTTTGATACAGCTAAATAGGAACGAGAAAAATTGTTTAGCAGGGCTGTCGCTATTCCCTAATGCTCCCGGAACAACCAGGCGGTAATTGGGCAAGAAACGATGTACCCAGTTATTGGTTTCAATAAACTCCCGATACAGTTTTAACCCGCTCACGGGCACCATGCTGTACAATTCAGTTGCTACGTAAACATTCTGCTCTTCCAGCAACAAAGCGGTTTCGTCAATAAAGTAGTTCATGCAAAGCTTATCCTGTTGTCCAAACAGAAAACTCAGCTTTTTAAGAAGGTGGAGCAAGGTTCGGCTTATCCATAGCCTGCCTGCTTTAGTAACAATAAAGTAGTCGAAATCGGACTGTTCGTCCGCATATCCTTTCGAGAGGGAACCCGATATGCCAACGAAGGCAACGAAGGGGAATTGGGCAATAAACTTTCCGATGCGTTTTGCTCTTGCTAAATCAATTCCGGCCTTGGCATTTCCTGCCTGGCGGCGTTTCAGCAAGTCTTCAATTTCCGGCAGCAAACAGTAATGGCCTTCCGAGGTATGTACTGTTCCGGATTGATGCAGTTCAATAAGTATTACCAGAATCTCTTCCTCATTGCAGGCAACACGGCACCAATGCCATACTTCATGAGCTTTTAAAGGATGCCTGAAGTAGGCGAAATACTGGAGCACCTGTAAGACGGCTAATCTTAGCGCCTTGCACTTGTCTTCTGCTCTTTCTTCTTTAGTCTTCATGGCAACTTAAAACAATACCTTAATGGTCTTGAACAGTATGCTGAGGTCTAACGTCAATGAGACGCGCTGGATATAAAACAGATCCAAACGGGTGCGGCAGGCAATCGTTCTCAAATCCGGCGTAGCACCGAAGTATCCTAATGATTGGGCTAAGCCCGTGATGCCCGGCTTCACGGATTGCCTCAGCGGATAGTTTGGAAACAGTGCAGAGAAGATGGTGTCGTGATAAAGCATGTGGGGGCGTGGCCCTACCAGACTCATTTCATTGCGCAATACGTTGATCAATTGCGGCAGCTCATCCAGATGGGTCTTTCTTAAAAAATGTCCCATGCTGGTTATCCTCTTGTCTCCTATTTCTGCTGATTTAAGGTCTCGCGCAGCATTGATGCGCATGGTTCGGAACTTGATACAGGGAAAAGGCTTTCCATCACGTCCACCCCGCTGCTGAATAAAAAACAAAGGGCCTGCTGAATCGAGCCGAATCAGGATAAACAGTACGGGAATCATCCACGAAAGGAGCGCGACAATAAGGATACTGGCCAGCAAAATGTCCACCCCGCGTTTGACAAAAAGCGCATATCCAGTGCTGGGAATGACGAACGAACCCGGTACGTTTCTGGCTTCAGCGAATTGAATTCCGTGGCTTCGCAGCGACTTAGTGAATTTCAAATTCGGAACAGGCATAAAAGGCAAGAATTCGAAGCATCCAGTTGCATTTCTAAATGATTCGTAGCCCAACAGTATTTATTGCCGGAAAAAATAGTGGCATCAAACTGTCAGGCTTGCCCAGTACCTATACCAAAGAATCACCTTATTATTTTTTGATGACAATGCCCTCATAGCACATCCGCATCCTGTACCTGAATTGCTTCCCAATTGGGAAATCTGAAAATCTCCCTTTAGGAATAGAAAAGGAGCACTTTCGTGGTGCTCCTTTAAGTGGTAGTCGTGGTCGTAAAATCCGTCAATAAAGTCCGAACTGATTATTCTTCCAGGGCATGAATGCTGCGGAACAGGCGGCTCCAGCGAATGCCATTCGGGCCATAGCTCAGCCATACGAAGGAGGCCTTGCCCACCACATGGCTTTCCGGCACGAAGCCCCAGAAGCGGGAATCAAGTGAATTATGGCGGTTGTCGCCCATCATCCAGTAGTAATTCATCTTGGGGGTAAAAGTGCTGGTAGCCGTCCCGTTGACGAAGAATTTCCCATCCCGTTCTTCCAGTTTGTTGCCTTCATACACGCTGATGAGGCGGCGGTACATTGCTATGTTTTCAGGGGTCAGGTTAATGGCTTTCCCTTTTTCAGGGATGCTGATAGGGCCGAAGTTGTCCACATTCCATTTGTAATGAAAGGTGTCTTGTGGGAAGGTCCAGTTGGCCGGGCCACCCAGCAAGCCCGCCGGTTCATAGTAGCGATTGACGCTGGCTACTTCCGGTGCATGGCGCAGCACATCCAGCTTATCATTTTGAAGGAGCACATTAAAGCTGCTGCCGGGAGGGCCTTGTCGTAGATCCTTGCTTTCATTGATTTGGGCTGCATCTTTCGTGTCATCGCTGAGGCCAAGCATGCCTTTCAGCACCACGCTGTATTCGTGTTTGATGTGTGGAAAATCGGGAGCAGGCTTACCATTGACGTAGAGCAGGCCGCTACGGATTTCAACCACATCACCAGGTACGCCCACACAGCGTTTGATGTAATTGTCAGTCTTGTCCACCGGTCGGTGTTCGATGCCGTTCGACAAGATGAGTGCCTGTTCGCGGGGAGGCAGGCGGCGGATGGTGTAATAATCTTCCTGGCGGATGTTTCCGTTGTCGTCCTTAAATACGGTATCGCCGTCCGGGAAGTTGAACACGACAACATCATAGCGTTGCACATGACCAAAGCCGGGAAGGCGATGATAGCCCCATTGTATGGCTTCTGAGAAGCTACGGCCACCTGTAATCGGCATGGTATTATGCACCAGAGGTATGGCCAGGGGGGTCATGGGCAGTCGTGGGCCATAAGCCATTTTACTGACGAAGAGGTAATCATTCACCAGCATGGTTCCTTCCATACTTTCAGAAGGGATGGTGTACGCTTCAACAATGAAGGTTCGGATCAGGGTGGCGGCTACGATTGCAAAGAGTGCAGCATCCAGCCACTCGCGCCACACGGGCTTTTTCTTCTTTTTCTTTTTCGCGTCTTTCTCGTCAGCGGGGTTGTGGCGGCGGAAGATATTGCGCATAGCGGGGCGATAGAAAAAGTAAAATGGATAGCTGCCAAAAATAGGAATTGACTTTTCGGAAGGCTGCCGCTGCTCTTTATTTAACATTGACTCATTTGATATGGAGAAGCCGGCAAATCCAATTTCGTTAGCCCTATCAATCTCCTGCAGCCTTCGCCGCGCCTACTTTTGCGCCGCATGAAACGCATTATCATTTTCGCCTCTGGCCAGGGCAGCAATGCCCGGGCTATACTTGATTTTTTTAATAAAGAAGGCGGGGCCGAAGTGGTGCGGATTGTATGCAATAAGCCCGGAGCCGGCGTGTTGGAGCTGGCGCAGCAGGCAGGCATTCCTACCATACTTTGCCGCAAGGCAAGCCTTCAGGAACCTGATTTTATCGGGGCCTTACGCAGCCAACAACCAGACCTGATCGTGCTGGCTGGCTTTCTGCTTCAGATTCCTCCTGCACTGATTGCTGCCTTTCCAAACCGCATCATCAATATTCATCCGGCCCTGCTGCCCAAGTGGGGCGGGCAAGGCATGTGGGGGCATCATGTGCATGAAGCTGTTTTAGCCGCAGGCGAAAAACTATCCGGCATCACCATCCATCAGGTAGATGAAGTGTATGACCATGGCGCCCCTTTGCTGCAGGCCTGCTGCCCGGTGTTGCCAGACGATGACGCTGATAAGCTGGCTGCGCGGGTGCTTAGGCTGGAGCATTTTTTCTTACCCCGTCTGATTCAGTTTTTACTGGCGCAAAATGAAAGCTGAGGCAGCCAACGGGCCGCATTAGCGCAATAGGGTGATATCGCCTTTCCAAATCATCGGTTCGCCATTGCCGCAGGTGCCTTCGATGATATACACAAATACATCCGGGTTGAGCTTCTGCCCTTTGTAGGTGCCATTCCAGCCAGCATATTCGTCATTGACTGGCATCATGTCGTGCTGGAACATTAACTCGCCCCATCGGTTATATACCCGGAATGATTTCAGCACATCAATGCCCTTTCCACGCGGGAAGAAATAATCATTCAGTCCATCTCCATTTGGCGTGAAACTATTCGGAATGAAGAGCTGGCTGTTGTCGCAGAGCACCCGAACGGTGACGCTGTCCATGGCTTTGCAGCCTTTGGACGAATAGCCGGTAACATAGAAGGTGGTGGTCTTGTAGGGCGAAGCAAATGGTGCGTAACAATCGGTGCAGGAAAGAGATGAATCGGGGCTCCAGGCTACCCGGGTTATTCCATTACCTGAAACCTGAAGCTGCACTTTATTGCCTGCTATCAATCGTTCATCCTTTCCGGCATCAATGGTAGGCAAGGGGTTCACCACCACGCGCACCATATGGGTATCCACGAGGCAGCTTCCTTCACGACCGGTAGCCGTATAGACGGTCGTGACTTTGGGTATTGCCGTCGCCGTAGCACTGTCGGCATGAATCAGGGAAGCCTCAGGACTCCAATGATAGGTAGTAGCTCCAGTGGCTGCCAGCAGGAAAGAATCACCCAGGCAGATTTCTCCGTTGCTCACCACATTGAATGTGGTCTTGGTCTGAATGCTGATGTTGACGGTGTCTTTATTGATGCAGCCATGCACATCCGTTCCGGCAACAACGAAACTGGTCGGCACCGTTGGGTTAGCAATGGGTGTATCGCAAACTGTGCAGGACAATGGCCCCACAGGCGACCAGGAATAACTCAAGCCCCCATTGGCCCATAGCGGTACCGCATCGGGCACACAAAGCGCTGTGTCTTCACGCGCGGTAATGATGGGTAAGGGATAGATGGTAAAACTGTCAGTAAGCGTATCCTTACAACCCCAGGTATTAATGGCAATAAGTGTCATCGGATAGCGCCCCGGTGTCGGATAGATGCGGGAAACCGGGTTGCCGGTAGCGATTTGCCCCTGCCCAAAATCCCAATGCCAGGCGTTGACTGGCGCAAAAAGGCTGGAGGAGCTATCTCGGATTTCAAGTAAAGTCTTTTCGCAAGGCGGGAGTACATGGAAGCCAGCAGTCACCTTATCCACTTTGATAGTGTCGAGGCCGGAAGACGAAGCGGAACAGCCGGTGTAATCATAGAAGATCAGTTTAGGCAGGTAGGCCCCAGGGGTGGTATAAGTGTAGGTGTAGCTGTTACCGGTAACCAAAGCTGTGTCGCCGTTTGAGAAGTCCCAAACCATTTTGGGTACGTTCGAAAGCAGGGAAGTGAATTGTACCGTCAAGGGCACACAGCCATGAATAGGCGTGTAGCTCAAAGCCCCTGAATAGCCGAGGATGCGCACATTATGGAATGCTGTGTCTTTGCAGCCATTGGTGTCAATGGCGATGAGCCGCACATTGTAATTGCCCGGATTAATAAAGGTTGTTGCGGGGTATTTGAGGTTGGAAGTAACTCCGTTTTTGAAATCCCAATTGTAGGTCGTGGCGTAGGTTGAATTGTTCATGAAATTCACGATCAGTGGTGGGCAGACTGAGAATGAATCTGAAACGCTGAACGCTGCTACGGGCTTGGTGATATTGATGAATCCGGTCTTCGCCAGCGTGTCGGAGCAACCGGAAGAATCCGTAGCAATGAGCTGAACGGTATAGTTGCCTCTGCTTAAATAGACATGAGTGGGCGAGTCGGCAGTGGAGCTTGTACCATCGCCAAAAGACCATTGATAACTCAGGGCCGTTGCGCCATGGCTGCCATTATAAAATTTGACTACAGAACCCACACAACTGCCGCTGGTCGAGCTCGTGAATGCCGCCACTGGATGCCGGGCTTCCACACTGTCAAACTTCCACAAGGAATCCGTACAGCCTATCCAGTCCGTCACCTTCAGTCGAACGCCGTATTTGCCGGCATTCAGGTAGGTATGAGACACTGTGGGGTTATTGTTGGATGCGGTGCCTCCATCACCAAAAATCCATTCCCGCAGGGAAGGCTGTGTGCCCGGTGTGTACGAAGTGCTGTCAATAAAAAGTACCGGGAAGGGTGTGCAGCCTATTTTCTGAGAGATACGAAAATCGGCTTCCGGGTGGGAGACGAGAATAGTTTTTAAAACGGTATCCTGACATTTATTGAATTCATGGAGCAAATCGCGCTGGCTGCTCACATACCACACTACGTTGTAATAGTTCCGGTGCATCATCACAGTATCTAATTGAGTTCTGAATCTACCACGGGGCACAACTGTAGTATCATTGATAGACCAGCCATAGTAGGTGGGCGGAAAGCCATTGAAGGTTCCGAATAGCTGCATGGTATCCCCGGTGCAGAGGGTCGTATCCGCAACGAGGCCAATAAAGTAGGGCCAGATCCGAACACTATCCATCGCAGTATCCCGACAACCATAAGCCGGGTTATAAGTCATATGCCGGATAATAAATAGTCCTGTATCCGGATAGGTATGCGGAGGTGGATTGGCTAAGGTGCTGGAGGTGCCATCTCCGAAATCCCAGTAGTTGGTAGTGGCGCCTGTGCTGGTATTTTGGACATAAAGCGTCCGGGAAGGAGGACAGCCTAATGAATCTCTGAAATTGGCATCCGGGGAGTGAACCGTGATATAATTCGGGATGCTGGCAGTGTCCGAACAGCCACAAATAGTCGAGATCAGCATCACCGTATCGGTAGCTGCATTTCGATACCGGTGATAGCCATTATAGTCTCCATTGTTCGTGTCATTCTCATTCCAACCATAATACCAGTAATACTTAATACTGGAATCACCGGTTGTGTTTCTGAAATAGACGGGCGTGTTTACACAAACAGCCGTATCCGGATAAGCATAAAAGCTGGGTTTCAATTTATACCCGCCACAGACATAAAATGAGTCGTAGCGCACGCATCCATTCGCTGTGACCGTTTTCAAGACAACTAAATGCGAACCGGGACTATCAATCGGGAAAATGAACGTGGGATTGGTAGATGATTGTACCCCATCCAGCCACCAGGTTTGAGAAACAATCTCATAGGAATAGCAGTAATAAGGCGGAAATGGGCAATTACAGGGTGCGTTTCCATAAATGTCATTTGCAGGGTAATGGCTACACGGTCGTTGCGGGAAGGAAAAGGTATCCATATATGGGGCACATCCTTCGTATTTATAAGACACCAGAGGAAACCAATCCTGGACATAGTATAGTTCCTTGAAAGTATCTAAGCATCCTGCACCTGTGCCCGCAATTAAGGTTACGGAATCGCTCATGGCACCCAAAATGAATTTTTTTCCGGGATAACTACTGTCAGTTCCTCCTGATCTCCAACTCCAGTTATAAGTCGTGAGGGGAACAGAAGAGCTGTCGTAAAAATGCATATAGCCAGGCACACAGGGCACATCATGTGTTACGCTATAGATGATGGGCTTCGGATTGATGGTGATTTGCTTGGTCAGAGTATCTAAACAAGGCCCCACCTCCGTAACCATTGCAATCGTGTAGGTGCCGGCAGCCGTATAATAATGGCTCTTGCTCATGCCCGTGTCGGAAGTGCCATCCCCAAAATCCCAATAAGTACTTCCCGTAACACCCGTCGTTGTGTTGAGAAAAGGTACATAGGTGGAATCGCAGGCAGAGTCTGGCACCAGGAACTGGGCATTGTTCGCATACACCGAGATGTAATTATTCTTTACGGTCGTGTCTTTACAGCCTTGTGCACTGACCGCCCGCAGTGTCACCGAATAGGTGCCTGCAGAATTGTAGGAAACCGTTGGCGTACCGGATGTGGAAGTAGCAGGAGAGCCTCCCGGAAAACTCCAGGAATAGCTAATGCCACTGGCATTGGCACTGATAAAATTCACCACGCCCGGCAACTTGCACAGCAAAGTATTGTTTGCAGAGAAAGCTGTTGAAGGATTCGGGTACACATTCACCGCCGTGATGGGCTTGGTCGTAGTGCAGCCTACGCCATTCTTCACTGAAAGCGTCACGATGATGGGGCCCGTAATGGTGTAGGTATGGCTTGGATTCGCTCCCGCTGTGGTGCTGATGGTGCCGTCTCCATAATTCCAGGTATAACTCAGTGCACCGGGTGCATTCGGTGTGATGCTGGACGTAAAATTGACTGTCAGGGGTTCACATCCGGAACTGGGAGCAGCAGAAAAAGAAACAGTAGGCCCGGGATACACTATGATGGTCTTCGTAGCAGAAGGTCCTGTGGGGCCATTGATATGCAAGGTGATCGTATAAGTACCGGGAGTTACATAGGTAGTTGAAGGGTTGGAAGTGGAAGTAGGCACTGATGCCCCATTACCCAAATTCCAGTAGTATGAAGTGGCACCCGTAGAAGTACTGTTGTACTGAACTATTAAGGGTACGCAGCCGGAAGTCACCGATGTATTGAAGCTGGCCGTCTGAGCACGTCCCACCTGAACCATCAGCATACACAATAAAAAGATTAGGCTGAAACGGAACAGTCGAGGCATAGGCAGATGCTTACAGCATATCATAGACGGCAAAAAATTTATAAACGTTGGCAGAATTCTAAAATTTTTAAAAATTAATCCTATGGTAAATCAGGCTATGTTTCTTCAACGAATACAAAACCTACATCAACAAACACTTTCGGAGTTACGGCACAAAGCTGAAACACCCGGGATCCTGCAGGAACCACAGTTGTCAGCGAAGCCCCTTGTTGATGCTCTTAAGTGCATCGTTGCCGGGGCAAAGCACCCCCTCACCCAGGGAATTGAGCGGTTGCCCGGTAGTGCCCAGAATATCGTGCAGCTCCTGCGAGTCTTGATTTACATACAGAAGACCCGTCAGTAATTCCTTCCGGTGCTGCGCTTGTTTTACCGCATTGATAGCGGAAATCCGGTCGTGCGGATTCCAGTCCTGCTCCAGTTTGTGCAAGTTCATCTTGGTGCCATCATGCAGCTCTATTTGCTCAATGCTGCCTTCGGCATAGGAGGCAGTAATGGTTTCCCGCTCGGGCACAAAATCCAAGGTGCCCGTCGCTGAAGTATGGGCCCGAACATATTCATAGCTCTTGGTCGAACCCGGGTTGTTGTTGAAAGTGACGCAAGGCGACACGACATTGATGAACGCGAGTCCCTGGTGTTCGATGGCTGCCTTTATCAGCGGCACCAATTGCACCTTATCCCCCGAAAAACTCTGTGCTACAAAAGAGGCCCCCAACTCTATGGCCAGGCTGGCAAGGTCTATAGGTTCGTATGGGTTCACCGAGCCGGCTTTGCTTTTCGAACCTATATCTGCCGTGGCACTATCCTGGCCTTTAGTGAGCCCATAGCAGCCATTGTTCATCACGATATAGACCATGTTCAGGTTGCGGCGGATGACATGCGCAAACTGCCCCATACCGATAGATGCCGAATCGCCATCTCCGGAAATGCCAATGTAGAGCAAGTCCCGATTGGCCAGATTGGCGCCGGTGGCAATGCTGGGCATCCTTCCATGCACCGAATTAAAACCATGAGAATAACTCAGAAAATAAGAAGGCGTTTTAGAAGAACAGCCAATACCGGAGAGCTTGGCCACTTTGTGCGGCTCAATATTCATCTCATAACAAGCCTGAACAATGGCGGCAGAAATGCTATCATGCCCACAACCTGCACAGAGCGTTGAGAGAGCACCTTCATAATAATCAACTGTGTATCCGAGTGCATTTTTCTTCAGCTCGGGATGGCGAAACTTGGGGCGGATAAAAGTCATAATGCAAGCAAAAGTTTAAATGAAAAGCTAAGTGGCGGATGCACTGCGGAAATCAGAAATAAAGGTTTTGAATGAGCGCTGGCTTGGGTGGGTTTCTATTTTGAAAATGTCCTGAATTCACCAATGGGTTCCTGGTCTTTGTCTAAAAAAGTATCGCTCAGAAGTCATACCTTATTAGCTCCTCCCTGCTATCCACCCAGCACACCATTCACCACAGCGTCAGCGGTAATCGGCATTCCATCATAATTCAATACAGGAACTAATTTTTCTGGTGCTTCGTTAAGCTCAATCATCAACAGGCTGCGCATCTGTGCATCGCGGTTTTGCTCCACCACATATACCCGCTCATGCTGAAGCACAAAATCAGCAACTTCTTTGCTGAAGGGAAAAGCTTTGATGCGCAGTGCATCAATGGGTCGTCCCTGCTCAGATAGCAGGTCCAGAGCTTCTTCTACGGCATACATGCTCGTCCCAAAGAAGAGGATACCTTCCTTTTCACTTCCGCCCCGATCATAATGCTGCGGAGCAGGCACCATTGTTTTTGCAGTGTCCCATTTGCGCAGCAGCCGGTCCACATTGCGCTTGTAGGCTGCTCCACTTTCCGTGTAGGCCGCATATTCATCCCGCGAAGTGCCCCGCGTGAAATAGGCACCTTTCGTAGGGTGGGCTGCCGGATAGGTACGGTAAGGAATGCCATCATGGTCCACATCCAGATAGCGCCCGAAGCGCTCCATCTGTTCCAGCATTTCCGCATCCAGCACCTTACCCCGCTGGTAGCTTCGTGTATCGTCCCATTCAAACGGCGGAGACACATGGTCATTCATGCCCAGGTCGAGGTCGCTGAGCACGATCACCGGCGTCTGTAACTGCTCCGATAAATCGAAGGCATCGGCAGTCATTGAAAAACATTCAGCCGGCGTAGAAGGAAACAGCAAAACTTGTTTTGTGTCGCCGTGCGAAGCATAGGCAGCCTCCATCACATCGCTTTGTTGCGTGCGTGTCGGCATCCCGGTAGAAGGCCCTGCTCGTTGCACATCAATCAGCACTGCGGGCACTTCCGCGAAATAGGCAAGACCCAGAAATTCATTCATCAGGCTCAGGCCCGGGCCGCTGGTTGCTGTGAAGGATCGGGCGCCATTCCAGTTCGCACCGACCACCATGCCGATGGCAGCCAGTTCATCCTCTGCCTGCACGATGCCGTACTTCCTCTTGCCCGTTTCTTTGTCTATTCTGAATTGCTGCGCATAATGCGTGAAGGCCTCTACAACGGATGTTGAAGGCGTAATCGGATACCAGGCCACCACCGTAGCACCGCCATACACCGCTCCTAACCCGCAGGCATAATTCCCATCCGCCAGGATGCGGTCGCCCAGCAGGTCGCGCCGTTCCACCCGTATGGGCAGCGGGTATGCGAAATGCTCCTGCACATAATTCACACCCAGCATCAGCGCCTGAATATTGGAGGGAATCAGCTTTTCTTTCCCTTCAAACTGCTCGGCCAGCAAGCCTTCCAGCTCTTTAAAATCTATATCGAGTAAGGCGCTCAGCGCACCGACATACACGATGTTTTTGAAAAGTTGCCGCTGCCGTGCATCGGAGTAGGCCTGGTTGCACAGCTCCATCATCGGGATGCCGAGGTAATGCAAATCGTCCCGAACATACTCGGCAGCTATAGGCTTGCTGCTGTCATACAAAAAGTAGCCGCCGGCTTTGACGCTGGCCACATCTTCTTTCATGCTTTGCGGGTTCACACACACCATCAGGTCTATGCCCTCCCGGCGGCCCAGGTAGCCTTTTTCACTTACGCGCACTTCATACCAGGTGGGCAATCCCTGAATGTTGGAAGGGAAGATGTTTTTCGGTGTCACGGGTACACCCATCCGGAAGATTGCTTTGGTAAAAAGGCTGTTCGCGGAGGCCGAGCCAGTGCCATTCACATTGGCGAATCGAACGACGAAATTGTTGACGAGGGATTGATCCATAGCCGATAGCTTCCTACCAAGGTATCGGTTTCAGAGAAACGAGCAAAAGTGCAGCGCCCGATAAAAAAAGGATGGTCTTCAGGGATTCATTTTTGTTTGTCGGCAACTGTGCAAAGCCCGGCATCCGTTGCGTCGCACGCTTCAACAAGATTTCGCTGCCGGGCAGTTCCCGGATGACGCCGGAGCCTGATTGAAAACACAGCCATCATACCCGTGTTGCGTGAAAAGCTACATAGTAGCACTGGCCCCTCAGTGTGCGACGCAACGAAGCTGAAGCTGGTTCTCCTGCTGACTAAAAAAAATTTTACAACCGACCAAGAGGTCTGCTCGAAGAACAGGGGGCAACATGAAAAAGGCCCGTGCAATCATGGGGCCTTTTCAATCGGATCAATCCATCGAGTTACTTCTTCGTCTTCGTGCGTTTCGCCATGATGTCTTCGAGTTGTTTGGCGAGCGCGTTGGTCGGGTCAATTTCCTTGATGCGTGCCAGGTTGTCTTTCAGGTCAGCATTGTTGTCTTTGTTGTACGCCACGAGTGCCATGTACTGATAGGCCCAAAGCAGGTCGGAAGGCTTGCGTTTGTAGGCTTCGGTTTCGGGGATGGCCAGCCATTTTTTGAAGTAAGGAATGGCTTCGCCGGTCTTGCCTTCATTATCTACAGCGGCAGCCACACGGGCACGCCAGTACACGGCGGAAGGCTGGTCGCTAAACTTGGCTTCCATCAGTTCAAAGGCCTGGGCAGCCTGGGTGTAGTCTTTGCCATAATAGGTGTAGAGGCCCCAGTAGAAGTAGTCCACCGCAGTTGCATGGCTGGAATCGGCATCAATGGCTTTCTTATAATAGTCTCCAGCCATTTTGTATCCGGTGTCATTGCCCATTTCCTTATAGCTCTCTGCGATGTCAATGTAGATTTTACGCTTGTTGGTGGAGGTGTCCACCGCCAGGGCTTTGGTGTAGTAGAAATTGGCACTGTCTGCCATTTTTTGTGCTCCGAAAATCTTGGCCATATACATGTAGTCTGAAGGCAGGACTTTGCTTGGGTCACTTTGTTTGCTGAAGAAGGTCTTCATGTTTTGTAGGGCATTGCTGTAGTCTTTGGTTTCGTATTGGCTGTAGCCCAGCACGCGGTACATGTAGGGTTTGCTGCCGCAGTTGCCCAGTACTTCCTGCATTTTGGCAATGGCATCGGTGTAGTCTTTGGCCAGGAAGAGGATATTGGCATAGCGGATTTTGTCGTTGCAGCTTTGGTCTGACAGTTTCAGATACTGCTCGATGTTTTGCTTGGCGAGGTCATACTTGCCCACATTGAAATAGGCGTTGGCGAGGTCGTTATAGGGTAGTGGGTTGGAAGGGTCAGCATTCTTAGCTTTTTCGTAGTTGCTGAGCGCATCGTTGTAGTTGTGGGCATCATACCACAGCTTACCGATGCGGGAATAGCCCAGGGAATTTTTGGGGTCCATGGCCACGGCTTTTTCATAGTTGTCCATGGCTTTGCCGCCACCGCCATTCATGCGCAGGTAAGCATCCCCCAGACCAATGCGGAGGGCTACATTATCCACGCCTTTTTTGATGGCCTCTTCATAATAGTCCACGGCTTTTTGGGCATCGCCGCCACCGTAGTTGATGGCATCTGCAGCATATTGCAGTGGCTCCCAGTTTTTTCTTTTGGCCATGTCCGCAACGGCCATTGCCTGTTTCATGCCATCATCTGTTTTCTTGCTTTTTAAAGCCACCCAAGCCAGGCCGGCTTTGTTGGCAGCATCGTCCGGGAATTTTGAAAACGTGGCCTGGGCTTCTGCATCCCGGTCTTCACCCAGGAGGGCGAGGCCGAGGTAATAATTAGCCTGTGCATTACCGGCGGCGAGGGGTTCCAATACTTTTTCAGCCGAAGTATAGCGCTCGTAGTACACCATTTTGATGCCTTCATCTAATGTCTGAGCACCGGCAAAGAAGGAAAGGAGCGAGGTGCAGGAAAGGAGCAGGAGGGCTTTGCTTGATTTGAATTGCATAGCTTGTTTTACAGGAATTGGTCTTATAGAAAATGCTTCTGTATAGAAGGGGTTTCGTTGGATTAGTTGGTGCCTGGTAGTTTGTGGCTGATTTCTACAGGCCGGATGACAATTGAGAGTCGGAGGGGGAAGAGATGCGCGTGGGCGAAGATGAGTTGGCCCCGGTCGCGTGACAGGAAATTGGCAAATCCTGTGCCGAGGCCCATGAAGGTCTCGTTCTTGATGTAGAAAAGGTTGCGGGAAAGCGGGTAACTACGCAGGGCAATGTACGCTTGATAAGGCTGTAGGTATTCGCGGGTGCTATCGTTGAAAATGGCGGCCACCTTCACTTTGGAGATAAATGCTCCGGTATTGTTCGGGTCGCTATTGTCGCTCACATAGCTCAGGCCCACAAAGCCCATGCTGCCCGGGTTGTTTGCCACATACTGCACCACCGAATCATTACCCTGCACCGCGAATACATTCTTCCCCAACACTTCATTTTTCAGAATCGAATCCTGTAGATAGCGCAAGGTGGAAGAGCCATTATTGTCGAAGACGACGTTATACTTTTTATTGAACGTGCCACTGAGGATGCCGCGGAGCTGCTCCAGGCCGAAAGCAGTGTCCTTATCCTTAGGGTTGACGATAACGGCAACAGCATCGCGGGCAATGGCTAAAGCTTGCGGCACAATTTGCCTGCTCTCGCAATACCTTTTCTCCGCATCGCTCAAGTCGCGGGTAACTAATATGAGCCTGGCCTTTCCTGCCAGATAATCTTTAAAGCAGTCTGCCTCGCTTTTGTAATGGACATTGATGTGGGCATTGGGGTTGCTGCTATCAAATACATGTAGTTCCTCCTCAATGACGGGTTTGTAGGTCTCATCCACCGAGATATCAATGGTGCCACTGTTGGGGGTGTCGGTGGGTGCATTTGATTGGTTACCACAGGCGGCGAAACACAGGCAGGCGATAGCGAACAAGAAGCTTTGAAAAGCAAGACGCATAGCTACAATTTTACGAGCAGGGCTAAAAAACGGAAGGTTAAAAGACCGGGCTCAGGTGATAAAATCATCGCTGTCTTTCTTTCGCAGCTCCAGGCCTCCCCGCCAAATGCGAAACAAACCGTACACCACGAGAATAGCTCCCAGTGTGTAAGCACTTGTAGCAGAGAGCTCAATAGCACCAAAGCTGCGAAAACGAACCAGCGCATACGCCAGTGCCATTAAAATCAGGCCCATAACGATGTGACGGCCGGCCTGAAAGCGGCGCCACACTTTGTTTCTGTTTTGGTGCTGGCTGGACATAAGCTTGCGTGTACGAAAGGGCTGCAAACTTAGGGCAAGTAGTTCGGGCTTGGGGTAAGCTGCGTGGGCGAAGGAGCAACAAACCTAGAGGAATCGAAAAGCCATAATCAAAGGCTATTCACAGTACCAGGGCTAAAAAAAGAGACCGCAGGGAATGCGGCCTCTTCAATAAAGGAGCGGATACTCCAAGGCTTACTACATAGTAGAATTACCTGAGCCCTTGGGAGCGGCCTTCTTAGGAGCAGCTTTCTTGGGTGCAGCAGCTTTCTTGGCGGGTGCTTTCTTGGCGGGAGCTTTCTTAGCAGCGGCTTTCTTAGGAGCAGCGGCTTTCTTGGCGGGTGCCTTCTTAGCGGCGGCTTTCTTAGGAGCGGCAGCTTTTTTTGCCGGAGCTTTCTTAGCGGCGGCTTTCTTGGGCGCTGCGGCTTTCTTTGCCGGAGCTTTTTTAGCGGCTGCCTTTTTCGGCGCTGCTTTCTTGGGCGCTGCGGCTTTCTTTGCCGGAGCTTTTTTTGCTGTTGCCATGGTTGTGAAATTTAAGGGTTAAACAAAAAACTATATCGCAACTGTGCGGCGGGTTAGTTGTGATGCCCCACAGATTGTTTCGTTTATTTCCTGATACAGCAACAAAAGATAAAGCGCGGTTGTGAGACGCGCTGAATACTTTGGTTTTCCCGACTTGAAAGAACTTCGTGGTGCTCTTTGAACCTTATGCTTCGGCTGGCAGCTCGGCAACACTGATGAGTGTCTTGCTGCGGGTCTTGCGGAATTCCACGATACCATCGCGCGTTGCGTAGATAGTGAAATCCTTGCCTAAACCTACGCCTTCACCGGGATGATACACAGTGCCGCGTTGGCGAACAATGATATTTCCGTTGATGGCAGGCTGGCCACCGAAGATTTTTACACCGAGGCGTTTGCTGTGTGAATCACGACCGTTTTTTACCGAGCCTTCACCTTTTTTATGTGCCATTTCTTTTTGCTGTTATTGTTTGAGCTGAATGTTGGGTATGAAATCGTATAGCCGGCATCGGCTTCGATTTTTTGCGTTACGCAATAGCGCCAATTCGGATTTTTGTCAGGCATTGACGGTGGCCGTTCAGCTTCTGATAACCCTTACGGCGCTTCTTTTTGAAGACCAGAACCTTATCACCCTTCAGGTGGCTCAGAATTTCAGCTTCTACGGAAGTCGAAAGGCTGGAACCGGCCTGAACTCCGGTATCACCCCCGGTCATCAGCACTTCTTTGAACGACACTTTGTCGCCCACATTGCCAGCAAGGCGATGAACAAAAATCTCTTCGCCGCTGCGTACTTTAAACTGCTGACCGGCTATGGTTACTATCGCAAACATGAATGTCAAAAAATTTCGCGCAAAGGTAATGTCGCTTGCCCTTTCGGTGCAAATAAAATTCAAAGAACTTCCCGTATTATCTGCCTAAAATTCTGATTCCCTATTACCCTTTGCAACTTTTAGTTATCCACGGCTGTGGATTATTTTTAACCGTTCTTCGCAAGTGGCATGAAATTCAAGTCTTTCCTGGCCCGCCCTTACGCCAACATCATCCATAGCCGAATCCGTAAAGGCATGATGACTGCCCTTTCCGACCAGGCTGCCATCCTTCAACACCTACTGAAGCTGGGCCTGCGTACCGACTTCGGGCAAGAACACAAATTCCGGGAGCTTAACGACTACCCTGCTTTTTCTCAGGCAGTTCCCCTACGCGATTATGAAGCCCTCTCTTCTTACATCAATAAGATTAAAGAAGGGCGGGAACATGTGCTTTGGCGGGGCAAGCCACTCTATTTTGCTAAAACCAGCGGTACTACCAGCGGAGTCAAATACATCCCGATTACCAAAGACTCCATCGGAAACCATATTGATACCGCCCGCAATGCCTTACTCTGTTATATGGCAGAAAGTGGCAAACCGGCCTTCGCAGACGGAAAAATGATCTTCCTTTCCGGCTCCCCTACCCTGGAACGTGTGGGTGGTATTCCCACAGGACGACTCAGTGGCATCGTCAATCATTTTATCCCCCGATACCTGCGTGCAAATCAGCTCCCTTCTTTTGAAACTAATTGCATCGAAGACTGGGAAAGTAAACTGGCTAAAATCGTTACCGAAACGTTTGGGCAGGATCTGCGCCTCATTTCCGGAATCCCACCCTGGATTCAGATGTATTTCGACTGGCTCCAGGAACGCTCCGGAGGGAAAAAAATCAAACAAATCTTCACCAACCTGCAAGTACTGGTGCACGGAGGTGTCGCTTTTGAACCTTACAAAGCAAAGCTTCTCGATTCGCTCGGCGGACAGATTGACACCCTGGAAACCTTCCCCGCCTCCGAGGGCTTTTTTGCCTTTCAAGACACCTTAGATCAGGAAGGTCTGCTCCTGAACACAGATAGTGGCATCTATTTCGAATTTGTACCTGCCGCTGAAATCTTCAACCCACATCCTACCCGCCTTAGTCTGGCCGATGTGAAGTTGAATGAAAACTACGCCCTCATCATCAACAGCAATGCCGGGCTTTGGGGTTACAATATTGGCGATACCGTCCGCTTCGTATCCCTGAACCCTTTTCGTATCCTTGTCACGGGCCGTACAAAGCATTTTATTTCCGCCTTTGGCGAACACGTCATTGGCGAAGAAGTGGAAGCCGCCTTGCTGGCTGCAACAGAAAAAACCGGTGCCCGGATCATCGAATTTACCGTTGCCCCGATGGTACAGGTTGCGTCTGGCCTCCCCTACCACGAATGGTATATCGCTTTTGAAAACCCACCGGCTTCTTTGCCAGAATTTGCCCGTCTGGCCGATGAAGCCCTACGCGAAAAGAACATCTATTACAACGACCTTATCAGTGGGGGCATCCTACAGGCTTTGCATATATGCCCACTACGCCCCGATGCGTTTATTGAATATATGAAGCAGGAAGGTAAACTGGGCGGCCAAAACAAAGTACCCCGCCTCAGCAACGACCGCCACATAGCAGATGCCCTGCTGGCATGGAAACTTCCGTAAGCCATTCAATATGTCCTAATCCGTGCTGCTTTAATATTTTTAGTTGGCCAATTTCCTACCCGGCATCCTTTACAACCTTTCCTGAACTTGAGTTCGACAACACCACAAATCTGAAGCACAACACCATGCTCCGCCTTTGTTATGGCATGGGCCTACGCGTGAGCG
>JAFDYC010000094.1 GCA_018267625.1 Bacteroidota bacterium | reverse complement strand
AAAAAACCAAAAACTATACTTTTAAACTAGGCAGTTTTTAGGGACGCTTACAAACAATAGCTACTTAGCACACCCGTCCGCTACCGCCGGTATTCTTAGTGGCCCCAACGCCGTAAAGGTGCTTGATAGCAGAGGCGGCTTCCGAAACACCGGATTTTCCTATACCCAATGCGTCCAGATGCACACGAAGTCTCCGCTTTCAACCAACAACAGCAATTAATGATTGTCGCTTAACCCGAACTCAGGTGACGAGATAGTTCTCGCCTAAGGATTGCCGCCCTTTCCCTGAATGTAAAAAAGCCAAACAGACTGATGAACCCCTCAGTGTGCGAAGCAACGGATGCCTAATCGAGCTGCAACTGTCGGCTCAATAAAAAATCACTTAGGCCAGACGCTCTTGCTTCCTCAGGGCCAGAGTTTCGGGGGTTGCCAGTCGAGTGCTGAAAAGGTCTTCTTACCCCGCCCGAAAAATGCCCAGACGATGCTGCGCGGAAAGCGGCCCTTCAGGTTGGGCTTTTGCACCACCGACTGCGCTTGCCGGCGATGCTGTAGCCAGGTGCGCAGGCTGCCGTAGAAGTGCATGTGGGCCTTGAATATGGTGGCCACACCGCGCCAATCGCCCTTCGCCAAAAGCTGACAGGCTGCCATCCCGTCGAGCAAAAGACGCCAGGGGAAGAGCCAGAGCAGGCGTTGCGCCGACTCATTCTTGAGCAGCAGCACCAGGCTGTTGCGGTAGTTGTAGTAGAGCTTCTGTGGCGAGCCATACGAGATGACCGAGCCACCTACGTGGAAGACGGTGCTCCCGCCCACATAGCCGATGCGATAACCCGCATTTTTAAGCCGCCAGCAGAGGTCCACCTCCTCCATGTGCGCATATAGCAGTTCGTCGAGACCGCCCACGGTATGGTACCATTCGGCGCGCAGCATCAGACAGCCGCCGCTGGCCCAGAAGATTTCGCAGTCGTCGTCGTACTGACCCAGGTCTTTTTCCAGCACATTGAAAATGCGGCCGCGGCAAAACATATAGCCCCACTTATCCATGAAGCCGCCTGCCGCGCCGGCGTATTCAAACGATTCGCGTTCGCGCCAATAGCGGATTTTGGGTTGGCAGGCTGCCAGGCCGGGCAGGCCTTCCATGGCGTCATGGAGCGGGGTAAACCAGCCCGGCGTCACCTCAAAATCTGAGGACAACATCACGTAGTACTTCGCCTCTATCTCACGCAGCGCCGCCACATAGCCGCCCGTAAAGCCACGGTTGACAGGGATGTGCAGCAGGCGCACAGAAGGGAAATGCACCGCAAGCCAGGCCGCCGTGTCGTCGGTTGAGGCGTTGTCGGCCACGATGACCTCATAGCCGGAAGCGGCCTCGGCCACAATCAACGGCAGAAACAACTCATGCCACTTGCGGGCATTAAAAGAAAGGATGACGACAGCGGTATCCTGCGTGCAGACGATAGGCACGAGGCGAAGGGGGATTACTTGTACTTAGGATTGTACAGGGTATTGTCCGGCACTTGTATATCCGTATTGGACTTGTAGCGATGCACATACAGGTTGTAGCATCCGGCCCAGGCAAAAATGAAATAGCAGAAGAAGCCGAGCAGAAACAGAAAGCGCGACTTGGAAGGCTTCGAATTCTCGATGTCGGCGGGATTGTCAACCTCTGTTACGTACTGGTTCTTTGGGGCAACGTGCTGATCCATGGGACTAAACGGCGTATTTAACTGCGGGCAAAAATACTGTTAATTCGTGCACTTTAACAAGGCAGCCCATATACCTATTTCTTTCGCTTGCGAGTTTTAGGCTGCTGCCCTAGTGCAGACCGTTGTATGCGTCAATACCTCAACTGGAAAACAGGCTTGGTTCTGGCCGCGCTGGTCATTGTTGCTGCTTCGCTTAGCTATACCTCACGACTGGCTAACAACCTGGCTGCACAGGAGCAAAAAAACATGCAGCAAATCAGCGAAGCCCTGCGCACCATGGCCAATGTCCGTTCCGATCAGGATAAAGGCTTCGACCTGGCCCTGAATTTAGTCAAGAGCAACAGCTCGATTCCTTTTATATGGGCTTCTGAAGATGGCCAAATTCTGGATTATAAAAACATTGACACCAGCGGAATACGGGATGTGCCTTCATTTTTAAAGAAGAAAATGAAGGCCTATGGGGAAGAACGCACGCCCATTTTGGTGGAGCTTACCGGCTCGAATCAGTACGTGTATTATGGCGAATCCAGCCTGCTGCGCCAACTCCGGTATTTCCCATACATACAGCTTGCGATCATTCTCCTCTTTCTAGTCGTGGTAGTGATTGCCATTATTGCAGCACAACGCTCCATCCAAAACCGGGTCTGGCTGGGACTGAGCAAAGAAACGGCGCACCAACTAGGCACTCCCCTGATGGCCTTAGAAGGCTGGGTGGAAATCCTTCGTGAGCAGGAATGCAATCAAGAGGCGGTGCAGGAAATGAATAAAGACCTGGCGCGGCTTCGGTTAATTGCTGAGCGCTTCAGTAAGGTGGGCAGTGAGCCTCAGTTGGCTGTTGAAAATGTGGTCTTCCGGCTGCAACAAATGGCGGAGTATATGCGGCGACGCGCCCCCAACAGCGTACAAATTCGGGTGCAGAGTGAGCTGCAGGATATACCTGTAGCTATTTCAGGGCCATTATTCGACTGGGTGATTGAAAACCTCATTCGCAATGCACTCGACGCCATGAAAGGCCCCGGGCGCATTGAGATACGGGTGATGGCCCAGGAACATTCTGTGGAAATAGACCTGAGCGACACAGGTAAAGGAATCCCCAGGCATCAGCTCCGCAAAATCTTCCAACCCGGATTCACGACCAAGAAAAGAGGTTGGGGGTTGGGCCTCTCTTTGTCGCGCCGCATCATCCGCGAATACCACCATGGTTCCCTATTCGTGCGCAGCAGCGAGCCTGGGCAGGGCACCACCTTCCGCATCATCCTGAAGCGCTGACTGAATCATTTTTTATAAAAAACGATAGCCCTCAAATGGACGGAGAAATCTACCTACGGCACAAAAAAATCACCTTACCTTCGCCGTCCCTTAAAAGTTGCGGAGGTGGCGAAACTGGTAGACGCACTACTTTGAGGTGGTAGCGCCCGAAAGGGTGTGGGAGTTCGAATCTCCTCTTCCGCACGAAGGCCCGCAGATCTCTGCGGGCCTTTTGTTTTGTTGCTAATTGAAAAAACCTCCCTCTGGAATTCCCCCAAGCCACCCACTCATCTTTCCCTAACATTGACCCCGCATTTTTTCAAATTCTTTTCATGAAACAAATACTATTCCTGGCTTCTTGCCTGCTGGCAATGGTTTGCAATGTTTCCGCTCAGGAACGCCTCACGCCGGAAAAACTATGGAGCCTGGGTCGCGTCTCCGCAGAAGGCATCAGCAATTCCGGAAAAACACTTTACTACTCGGTCAAGTACTCCGATTGGAAAACAGAAAAAAGCACTACCTCCCATTTCAAACTACCGCTGCTTTCTGGAGAGCAAGCCACCCGGGAATCGGATGACGGATACAATATCGTGCAGCGCGATGGCAGCCTCTATTGGGCGGTGAAAGACGGAAAACTTTACCGCAGTACAGCCCGTAATTCCTCTTGGCAATTCGTCTGCGATGGCCTGCAGGATGCCGGTAACTTCCGGATTTCACCGAATGAAAAATATCTGGCCTTCACCCGCGATGTTCTCGTGAAACCAGTACTGGGCAGCGACATCTACCCCGACTTACCCAAGACTACTGCCCACATCTACCGCAGCCTGATGTACCGTCACTGGGACGAATGGGAAGACGGCAAATTCAGCCACATTTTCATCCTGCCGCTCGGCACGAAGTCGGAGGCAAGGGACATCATGCCGGGTGAACCTTTTGATTGCCCTCAAAAGCCGTTTGGCGGCAGTGAAGACTTTGTCTGGAGGCCGGATAGCAAGGGCATCATATATGTCTGCAAGAAAAAATATGGTACGGAGTATGCCCTCAGCACCAACACAGACCTCTATTACTATGACCTCCGTTCAAATGAAACCACTAACTGGACTTCGGGCATGATGGGCTATGACACCAACCCCATCTTTTCACCGGATGGTAAGCGCTTAGCCTGGCTCTCGATGCGTCGCGATGGTTATGAAGCCGACAAGAGCGATATTATGGTGATGGATGTGCATACGCCAGGCATGCTGAAGATGAACCTCACATCTGCCTGGGATGGTACTGCCGGCTCCATTTGCTGGAGCAGGAATTCTTCGATGTTGTTTTTCAATGCACCCTGGCGGGGCACTGAGCAGCTTTTTGATGTGCGGGTTCCGGAAAACCTGGCCGTCCGCATGTTGCCTTCTGTCCGCAAAATCACATCCGGAAACTTTGACGTGGCAGACATTGTGGGGCAAAATGCCCAGGATGAAGTGGTAGTGACCCGCACCGATATGAATACCGCTGCTGAAATATGGGCGGTACAACCTGGCTCCGGCGTGATGCGCCCGCTCACAGAAGTAAATGAAGAAGCTTACCGCAACATCCTGCCCAGCACCACCACCCTGCGCATGGTGAAGACCACCGATGGTAAAGAGATGGGTGTATGGGTGATCTACCCGCCCAACTTCGACCCCGAGAAGAAATACCCTACGCTGCTCTACTGCCAGGGCGGCCCCCAAAGTGCGCTCACCCAGTTCTATTCCTTCCGCTGGAATTTTGCGCTCATGGCCGCACAGGGCTACATCATTGTAGCGCCCAACCGCCGCGGTATGCCAGGATGGGGTGTGAAGTGGAATGAAGCAATTTCCGGCGACTGGGGCGGCCAGCCCATGCGTGATTATCTCTCCGCCATTGATGATGTCTCCAAAGAGCCTTATGTGGACAAGAATCGCCTCGGTTGTATTGGCGCCAGCTACGGTGGATACAGCGTCTATATGCTGGCCGGCATGCACCAAAACCGATTCAAGACGTTTATTGCGCACGATGGTGTCTTTGACCTCCGCAGCATGTATGGCACCACGGAAGAAATGTGGTTCGTGAACTGGGATGCCGGTGGCCCGTATTGGAAAAAACCAACCCCAAAAACCTACGAGTTGTACTCCCCTTCCAACTTCGTGAGCAAGTGGAACACGCCCATCATGATTGTGCAGGGCGGACAGGACTACCGCGTGCCCATAGGCCAGGGACTTCAAGCCTTTCAGGCCGTGCAGCTTCAGGGCATCAAAAGCAAACTACTCTACCTGCCGAACGAAAACCACTGGGTATTGCATCCCCAAAATGCCATCGCCTGGCAGCGCGAGTTTTTTGGCTGGCTGAAGGAGACATTGCGGTAGGTTTTCTCTCAGAGGGGGCTTAGTTCCTCATGCTTTGAGGGATTACAAATCCCGGGCTGCGGATGAAAGCGTAATGCGTTTGAAGGTGTTGTGCAAAGAACACACGTGCTTATGAATGAAATATTTGTCCGTCTGGGGGGGGGGGGGACATTTGCCGTTCACCAAACCAATAGAATGATGAAACTTGGAATTGTAATCTGCGGCCTCGCCCTTTGCTTAACCGCAATGTCGTGTCAAAAGGAGTCAGAACTCCATCAACCCAAAAAAGGCAAGAACATGCAAGCGGTTGCGAGAGAGGCAAATGACTACTCAGCGTTAGGGCTTGACATCACACAGCAATCCTCTTATTTGGATTCTAATCAAGGACTGGATGGCCTTTTGACTACACAAGCAGTGACGGACTTGCTTGCGGCTCACGGAGTAGCAATCAATAGCGGTAGGATATATACGAAGATGCTCGACAATAACTCGGGAAATTATCGTTATACGGTTGGGTTGTCTGGACAAAACTCAACATACGGGCTGGTAATTACCCCATTCTGCGAGGCACAAAAAATCTACAAGGTTGACTTGACCTTCATGAGCGATGTCAACGACCCTTTGTCTTATCATATGGTTGATATGGGCGGCTACGATTTGTCTGGCGCTACCTACATAGACAAGCTTAAAGCTCAGTGGCAATCATGGAAGGGGTGTATGGTAGGTAAGTGGCAAAC
This sequence comes from Bacteroidota bacterium, assembly GCA_018267625.1. GTDB lineage: Bacteria > Bacteroidota > Bacteroidia > Chitinophagales > Chitinophagaceae > UBA1952. The sequence continues at coordinate 9,312 of JAFDYC010000094.1, read as the reverse complement.
CCTTACGAGTGATTTGACAGGGTCGCTTGCATGTGCATTTGCGCCCCAATCATGTCTTGCTGCATGTGCACTTTCCTGCTCAGGGTTATTGCCTTCAGGGGCAAAATGCGCCGAGTTTGAAGACATGACACCGGATGAGATTGTCGATTGGATTAACCAACATAGCGGCACGGTTATTCCCACCTATGTGCAGGAATATAACAATTCAGTTAAATTTACAATCCTCTAACATCATGTTTAAATTCCGTTATAGGTTCCTCTTTGGGGCCATCATCCTGATTACGATGGGTTGTCTCGTCAAACTGGAAGGATACGCGAACGCCAATTACAGCCTCATTCCGGGAATACTGAGTATGATTGTCTATTTCGTGTTGCATTTTCGGGATGAAAAAATCCGGCGAAAGGAAAAGCACAGCCAGGCCTGAGCCTGCCGCTTTGCATCGCCTACTGTTCCCCTGCTGAATCATTAGGAAGCTACCTCAACCGGGGTAGCCGCCTTGTTTGGCACGGGGAAAGCCGAACGGGGAGAAATAGCTGAAGGGAGCGTCGCAACGGATGCTTTATAGCATTCCGGAAGCCGGCAAACAAAAACGGCTCCCACCTGTGCCTTCAACGCGCAAATGGACCTTAGTCTTCCTTTCTAAACTCCCAGCCGATGTCGCGGCGGCAGTGCTTGCCTTCGAAGGAAATGAGTTCGGCGTTGCGGTAGGAAGTCGCCAGTGCGTCATCCAGGTTTTCTGCCAGGGAAGTGACCGCCAGGACACGCCCGCCGGAAGTAACCAGCCCTTCAATACCCGACTTTGTGCCTGCCTGAAACACAAGGCTGCCTTCCACCTTTTCAAGACCGGAGATTGCTTTTCCTTTCGAGTATTCGCCGGGGTAACCTTCGCTCACCAGCATCACGGTGCAGGCCTGCTGTGGTTTTTGACGTGCCTGCCGGTTGCTGAGTTTGCCCTTTTCCATGTCCACAATCAGGGCCACCAAGTCTTCGTCTAAGCGCGGCATCACTACCTCCGTTTCCGGGTCGCCCATGCGGCAGTTGTATTCAATCACATAGGGCTCACCATGCACGTTAATCAGCCCGAAGAAAATGAAGCCCTGATAGGTGATGCGCTCTAATTGCAGCCCATGGATGGTGGGATCGATAATCTTTTCGATGACCTTTTCCATGAAGGCTTCGTCTGCAAAGGGAACCGGAGATACGGCGCCCATACCGCCTGTATTGGGGCCGGTGTCCTGCTCGCCGATGCGCTTGTAGTCTTTGGCTTCCGGCAGCAGTACATAGCCTTCGCCGTCTGTGAGCACAAATACAGAAAGCTCTATACCCATCAAAAATTCTTCGATGACCACCCGGCTGCCGGCTTCGCCAAACTGGGCTTCCTGAATCATGGCTGTATAGGCTGCCCGTGCTTCTTCGTATGTGTAGGCAATGATGACGCCTTTGCCCGCAGCCAGGCCATCGGCTTTAATGACCACTGGAAGCAAGTGCTGGCTCAGCCAGTCTAAGCCTTCTTCAAAAGAATGCTTGTCGAAGGAGCGGTAGGCAGCAGTAGGGATGCCGTGGCGCTGCATGAATTTTTTGGAGAAAGCCTTGCTGCCTTCGAGCTGTGCACCCGCCTTTGAAGGCCCGCAGACGATGATATGACGAAGGTCTTCATCTGCCTTGAAAAAATCCTGAATGCCGGCTACGAGCGGGTCTTCATTGCCGGGCAGGAGGATGTCAATTTTATTTTCTATGCAGAACGTCTTCAGGGATTCGAAGTCGGTAGGGGCCTGGGGAATGTTTTCGCCGAAAGCGCTAGTGCCACCGTTCCCAGGTGCGATAAAGAGCCTGGCGCAAAGCGGACTTTGGCGCAGCTTCCATGCCAAGGCACTTTCGCGGCCGCCAGAGCCTAAGAGCAGGATGTTGTAAGAATTTGCCATGAAGGATGCAAAGAAAGAGCAGGACTGATTCTAAAGCGGCGCGCTGCTGTGCCTATAGTTCGAAATGTCAAGGTGAATTTGCGGGGCAAATTGTCTCTTTCATCCGGTTGCGGAAGGGCAAATAATGTATTTTGCCGCCCTTCATTTTCCCAAATAAGCGTATGTCGAATACCAATCAAAACAGCCACCTGGATCAGATCACCGGCGCTGCTGCAGAGGAGCCCTTCCGGACACCACCCGATGCCAGCTCCAAAGGCCATCCCAAAGGGCTGTACCTGCTTTTCTTCACCGAAATGTGGGAGCGGTTTTCATACTACGGTATGCGGGCCATCTTCGTGCTCTTCATGACGAAGATGCTGTTTCTGAGCAACAGCGATGCCTCCAATATCTATGGTTCCTACACCGGCCTGGTGTACCTCACTCCGCTGCTGGGTGGCTACCTCAGCGACCGTTACCTGGGCAATCGTCGCAGCATCATCACTGGCGGCGCCCTCATGGCCATCGGGCAGTTCCTGATGTTTTTCAGCGCTAGTGCAGCGGGTGCTTCGGCCATGACGCTGATGTGGACCGGCCTCACCTTCCTGATTATCGGTAATGGCTTTTTCAAGCCGAACATCTCCACCATGGTGGGTCAGCTTTATCCGCAGGGCGACCGCCGGGTGGACAGCGCCTTCACCATCTTCTACATGGGCATCAACCTGGGCGCGTTTTTCTCGCCTTTAGTATGCGGCACTCTGGCCGAAAAGGTGGATTATAAGTGGGGCTTCCTCGCTGCCGGCATTGGGATGATCGTCGGCCTGATCACCTTCATTGCATCCAAGAATAAAGTGCTGAAAACCTCGGAAGGTGCTGACATCGGAATGCCGGTGCGCAAGCTTGACTTCAGTGCCATTGCAATGATCATCGGGGCCATTGCCATCGTCTTCTTTCTGATGAATTTTAAATCCTGGTTCCACTCTGAAATAGACCTGACAGGTTATCTGATCTACGGAGCAATGATTGTGGTGCCGGTGGTAATCCTGAGCGATAAGAGCCTGAGCGGCGAAGAGAAAAGCCGGATTTGGGTCATCTTCATCCTGGCCTTCTTCGTCATTTTCTTCTGGAGTGCCTTCGAGCAGGCGGGGGCCTCACTGACCATCTTCGCCGATGAGCAGACGGACCGGCATATCGGAAGCTACATCATGCCGGCATCGTACTTCCAGTCTATTAATCCGCTGGCGATTATTGCGCTCGCACCGATCTTCTCCTTGCTCTGGATGAACCTGGGCAAGCGCAATCTAGAGCCTGCTTCGCCCCGGAAGATGGCTTATGGTCTGGCGCTGCTCTGCCTCGGTTATGTCGTGATTGCTTTTGCCGTGAAAGGCGTAAACGACACCGTGAAGATTTCGATGTGGTGGCTGTTTGGGCTGTATATCCTGCACACCATGGGAGAGCTTTGCCTGTCGCCGATAGGCCTGTCTATGGTGTCCAAGCTGGCACCGCTCCGCTTTTCTTCGCTGTTGATGGGCACCTGGTTTCTGGCCAACGCAGCAGCCAATAAGCTGGCCGGTACGCTCAGCGCACTCATCCCCGGTGGCGCAGCAGAAGGAGGACATGGCGCGGCTTCCGCAGCATCCAGCACAGTACATTCGATTATGGGTTTCCAAATCGCCAACCTCTACGACTTTTTCATGGTGTTTATCGTGATGACCGGTGTGGCTTCCATCATCCTGTTTGTGCTCAGCGGCACCTTACTCAAGATGATGCGGGGCATCCGCTAAGGAGAAATGCCCTCTGCTGCCGGTACCGTTTCCGGCAAGGGATGCAAGCTGATTTTACCTAACTCTGAAACTGCCTCGATAACCCGGGGCAGTTTCTTTTTTGTTGTACTTGCGGCATGTCCATTTGGTTCCGGTCTGAGCAAGTGTTGCCGCTCCTCGGATTGACTATAAGCCGAGGTGATTTGATAAGATTATGTAAAGAAATATCTGGCGGCTTTCCTAACTCTTTCTACAAAATGGCCGTCTAATATGTCTGAGCATCAGGAATTCTATTTCGGCATGTTGTGCCGTGTAGCTTCCCTGCCTCAAGCATTTTCTTTCCCCAAAAGCATTTTTTTATGCCGTATCCCCCCCCCCCCCCGCTGCAGGCCAACACTAATTCTTACCCTGGGTAAGGCTTTGGCACTTGCACTAACCTTTTCCGGAGCTGCCTTGCAGGCTCAGGTCATTCCCAGCAGCTTTTTTACCGAAACCATTGTGCAGGGGCTGACTCCCCAATGCCCACCTACGCATTGTGAAAATATTGCGGTGAACTGCGATATGCGCGAAGACGCAGGAAATGGCAACTTAATCGGGGTGTCATGGAGCTCCGACCACAGCAGCAATACCAATACCTGGTTCCAGATTACCGACTGGGCAGGCGGTGTTCAAACACTAAATATCCCTGGGGCTATTGACCCGGACCTCGCTTTTGCTTCGGGTAAATTGCCTTCTGGCAATAATGGCACACAAGTCCTGCTGGTCTATCGGATTGATGGCACTGCTTACTTAGACATTTACGACCTGAACAATATCGGCTTTGGTCTTACGGTTACTTCTGCTTTATCAGCCACTACGCCCACACCGAAGGCCGCCTTGCATCAACTCGGAAGGGCCACATCGGCCCCGCATATTGACGCGGCATACGACCCAACTTTTAGCCCGGGCAATATTCGGGATATGCATGAATATGCTTGTGTTTGGGAAAATTCGGGGCAGATATTATTCAAGAATATGGATATCATGGTCTCCACTTTCCCTGCACCGACAGTAGCCGTTTCGGGCAATGCTCATTTTTGCGATATCGCCTTTTACACCAGTGCAGGCTCAGGAGGCTCCGACCGATATATCGCTATTCCTTATCAGAATACGGCTACCGGCAACCTCGAATTGTATGAGTTGCGAATGAGCACTAGTACTGTTACAATTCGCACCCTGCACACCGGTGTAGATGCTTATGCGCCTCGCATTGCGGCCTTGGATGAATGGAGCCGCTCTGTGGCGCCCTGGGAAGTGGCAGCATCGGTAAACACATCGCCCGGTTCCACTCCGGCGGTACGTCAGGTTTTCGGATATAATCTCCTCAGCACGCCAACGCCAACCGATATGTCGAGCCTGCTGTCCACACTCTATGGGCCAACCCCGGCTTATCAGGCCATGGGTGCCTGTGTGGCAGCCGGTATAGGGCTTGCTAACGGCCCCGCAGGCAATGTGGGAAATAACCAATACACCCTGGGCTTCTATCCCTGGCAACACGACAGCAACTATGCCCGGCACATTAGCCCGGCAACAGGCAATTTGCTAAACCTCACACAGTGCTACCAGGTTAATGACAACAGCTCGCCTGTGGACTACCATTGGGATTTGAATGTCTCAATGGCGGTGAGTAATTGCAGCAATACTGGTCGGGACATCCTCACCGCCTGGTATAATGGCACCACATCGTCTATAAGTTTAGCTCATCCAATGCCATGCAATTCCGCCAAACCAAGCCACGGAGCCTGGCCGGAGCGGCTCCGAAATCAGCCTACGGCCTGAGCCCGGGCGATGCATTTACCATTACCGACATGCAGGGCAAGATGGTGCAACGAGGTGTGGCTAATGACAAAGGCGGCTTCAGTATGGGAGACTTAGCGCCCGGTATTTATCTGCTGCATGCCGCTGATGCAAACGGACAAACGACAACCCTAAAATTCACTAAATAAAGCCTTCAATACATGAAATATATACTCGCAATCATGGCCTGCCTGCTTTCCAGCCAAATGGTAAACGCACAGACGCCTGCGTATTCCCTCAGCCATTGGCCTGCAACTGGGTCTTATGCAATGATAGCCTTTGATGGGAATGACCATCGGGCTCAAACCATCTACTCAAGCAGTTATTTCTCCGGAATGCCCCGGGGGGAAGTAACCGCAGTGTACTTCCGCTGCTCCGCTATGACGGCAAGAGACACCATTACATACCATAATGTGGACGTGAGCCTTGGGAATACTGTAGACACTCAGTTTAATAGCTACGGAACCTGGGATACTTTTAGAACTGAATTGACACGGGTGTATAGTGCTCCAACCCATTTCTTCTCCGGTGCAGCCGTTTCTGGCACTTGGTTTAAGTTTTCAACATCCGCCTCCTTCACCTACGACCCCGCTCAGCATTTAGTCGTTGAACTTAGACATGGCCCTGAAGGTGCAAATAACTACGGCGGGTTTCGGCTTCTGGCCACCACAATTGAGCCTGTTGCCTATAAAACCCTCGCAGGCCCCCGGGATTCCATACGCTCGAAATTCGGCGAGTCGCACTATTTAATGGACGTCGGCTTCGACATTGCGCCCAACGGCGTACCCGGCATTGAAAACCTGCGCAGCCTCGGGTTGTTTCCTAATCCCTGCACCGAGGCGCAATTCATGCTCAGCCTGTCGGCAAAGAAGCCCATGCGCATGCTGAGCATCACGCTCACCGATGCAGTGGGCAGGCAGGTTCTGCATAAAGAATTCAGCGGCGTGGGCACCGAGTTTTTTGAAGGCATCCCCACGGCAGGTCTGGCTAAGGGCCTGTATCTGGCGCGAATCACCGCCGGCGGCGAAAGTCTCAGCCGAAAGCTGATAATAGAATAACACACTTTGGAGCACAGATACAGGAGGCTGCCCTAAAAGGGCAGCCTCTTTTTTATGTACTGCGGCAATAAGGGCGGTGCTGGAATAGGCTCATTCGGCTTAGTTCTTGAAATTCGCATCCACCCGGCAATAATTACCCCCTTGTAATTGGCGCCACCAAACAAAACACCATCTTCCATGAGCCAACCCAACGCCGGTGAACGCCCCGTAGGAAACGAAGAAGCGAATGAGGACGCAGGCATCCTTTCCAAAGCCAGCGCCGATGCCATCGCCCTGGAGGCAATACACAACTTCAAGGGCCAATACCCCAAACAGCTCTGGCTGCTTTTTCTCACTGAGATGTGGGAGCGTTTTTGCTTCTATGGCATGCGGGGTATTCTCACCATTTTCATCGGTTCGGAAATCCTGAATCACCTACCTGAAAGCCTGGCAGACAAGACGGCCAACCTGCAATACGGCGCCATTCAGGCCTTTGTTTATGCCTTCACTTTTGCCGGAGGCTTATTTGCGGACAAGATCCTGGGCTTCCGAAAATCCTTGTTTTGGGGTGGCACCCTGATGGTCATTGGCAATTTCCTAATCGCGGCAAACCCGCACCATTTCTTTTATATCGGGATTTGCTTCACCATCATCGGTACCGGTTTTTTCAAACCCAATATCTCCACAATGGTGGGTGCGCTTTACCGGGAAGGCGACCCACGGCGCGATTCTGGCTTTGGTTTGTTTTACTCCGGAATAAATGTGGGTGCATTCCTGGGCGGCATTGTCTGTGTGTATATCGGCAAGGAGCTGCACTCCTGGAGCGGCGCTTTCGCTGCAGCCGGCATAGTGATGGTGATCGGCCTGCTCACCTTTGTGTTTACGCAACGCACTCTGGGCCCAATTGGCATCTCTCCCTTGCCCGCACAAATGCCAAAATCACAAAAAAAACTGCGCGAAATTTTAGTATATGCCGGTTCGCTTGCGGTCATCCCGCTCATCTGGCTGATGGTGAAAAACACGGATTATACGGACATTTTCATGTACATCGTTGGCCCTCTGACCTTGCTCTACCTGGTGTATGAAATGCGCCGCCTGAACAAAGTGGAGCGCCAGAAAATGATGGCAGCTTTGGTCTTTATCATTTTCTCGATTCTCTTCTGGGGCATCTACGAGCAGGCAGGAGGCTCCCTGGCCATTTTCGCTTTGAAGAACCTACAACCCAATCTTCTCGGGATGCATATTGACCCGAACATGGTCAACAACTCTTCCAATGCCATTTTCGTGATTGCCCTAAGCCCCATTGTCGGGCTGGCCTGGGTGGCCCTGGCGAAGAAAAAGGCAAACCCGAATACTGTGGTCAAGTTTGGCTTGGGATTCTTATTCCTGGCGGCAGCGTATTACCTCTATTACTACACCCGCTTTTTCGCAGATAGCGAAGGCCGTACCTCCCTCAATCTCTTTACTCTGGCTTATCTCGTCATCACCTTCGGGGAACTGTGCCTCTCGCCCATCGGACTTTCTATCATGACGAAACTCTCCCCCAAACCCCTTTGGGGCGTGATGATGGGCATGTGGTTTTTGGCCAGCGCCTATGGGCAATATGTGGCCGGACGTATCGGAGCCAGCTTGGCCGAGGTGCCGGAAGGTGCCAGCAACCTGGAGCGCTTATACAATTACACAGATGGTTACCGGCACTTAGCCTTGTATGCACTCATCGCCGGAATAGTACTCATCCTGATTGCTCCATTCGTGCGCAAGCTGATGCACGAAGTGACCTAATGCCATGAAGCCTATCAACGACAAACAGGCTTGGGTCGTCCTCGTTGCCGGGGGCAGCGGCAGCCGGATGGGCAGCGCCTTGCCCAAACAATTTCTGAACCTGGGAGGCAAGCCCCTGCTCTGCCACAGCATCGAAGCATTTCATGCTGCCCTGCCCGGTATGCATCTGATTCTGGTCTTGCCGGCAATGCAACTTTCCCTGGCTCAAATGGTGCTGCAGGCCTTACCCGGCCGGATAGACCTGCAACTCGTTGCCGGCGGCGAAACGCGTTTTGCCTCTGTTGCAAATGGCTTGCGGGAGGTGCCCGATGATGCCTTAGTGCTGGTGCATGACGGTGCCCGCCCCTTGATTTCTGTAGCCCTGATTCAACGCTGCTACGAGGCCGCCCTGCTACAAGGCAGTGCTGTGCCCGTGGTGCCCGTGACCGATAGCATGCGTGAAATTCAGGCTGAAAGTAGCCGGCCTCTAGCAAGAGAGCATCTACGCATCGTGCAGACGCCACAGGCCTTTGATGCAGCAGCATTGAAAGCCGCTTTTACTCATCCTTATGAAGCCGGTTTCACGGATGAAGCCAGCGTGTGGGAGCTAGCCGGCCGGCAAGTGCATCTGGTAGCCGGCGAGCGGAGCAATATCAAAATAACCACGCCTGAAGACTTAATCCTTGCGGAAGCCTTGCTTGCAGCACGGCAGGTAGGGTAATCAGTGGCAGCTCTTGGCCTTGCGGGGTACTATGTTCAGTAAGGCCCTTGCAGAATGCCCGCATGAGCTTTTCTAGTTCAAGTGGGCATATTTTAGAGAGGCAAAGCCTTGCGCGACCCTATATCCTTAGCGGTAGGTGCTCATTAAGTTATGCTTCGACGGCTGCGCAGTCCAGCAAGAGGTTCACTTGGTCGAAAAATAGAGTCTTTTATCCCAGATTTTGCAGTAGGGTCATCCTGTATGTAAGCGTCCCTAAAAACTGCCTAGTTTAAAAGTATAGTTTTTGGTTTTTTTC